>JBOGYN010000426.1:0-2843 GCA_050696855.1 Solirubrobacteraceae bacterium
GACCATGCCCAGCAACGGGAACAGCTTCTCGTGGGCCAGCGGCTCCTCGGGACCGATCGACTGAAACGGCGCCACTAGTACCCGGGTGCCGGCGGGGATCCTGACCCCGGCGGCCTGCGCAAGCACGGTCGCGTCCTTGCCGGCCACGGCGGTGGCGATCCGACCCTCGGGGTAACACGCGGCGCGCACGCGATCGGTCGCTTCGGCGTCGAGCACGTGGGCGCCATTGCGGCCCAGCTCCGCGGTGAGCGCATCCGCGATCCGCTCCTCGGCGATCAGGGTCGACTCGTTCGTGCACAGGATCGAGTTGTCAAACGCCTTGGACTCGGCCAGGCAGGCGGCCGCGCGGGTCACGTCGGCAGTGGCGTCGACGAGCGCCGGGACGTTCCCCGGTCCGACCCCCAACGACGGGTTGCCCGAGCGATAAGCGGCCCGGACCACGGCGTTGCCGCCCGTGGCGACGATCACGTCGGTGCCGGGGTCGGCCATCAGACCTTCGATCAGAGGGATCGTCGGTTCCTCGACCACCTGCACGCATCCGTCGGGCGCGCCGGCGGCGACCGCGGCCGCTGCCATCAGCTTCACCGCCTCGACCGAGACCTTGCGGGCCATCGGATGGGGGGACACCACGACCGCGTTACGCGTCATCAGGGACAGCAGCACCTTGAAGTAGACGGTGGCGATTGGATTGGTCGACGGCGTCAGGGCCAGGATCACCCCGGCCGGTTTGGGCACCGCGATCAGCTTGCGCTCGACGTCGATGCGGGCGCCGACGTAGTCCTCGCCGCGGTAGCGCTCGACGAGTCCGCGCGAGCACGCTTCGTTCTTGCGCCGCTTGTGCTCGGCCACCCCCATGCCGGTCTCCTCTACCGCCTCTTGCGCGAACCTTTCGGCGTTTTGGTATGCGGCGGTGGCGACGGCTTCGACAATTCGCTCCGTTTGGTCACGGTTGTAGAGCGCAAACGCCGTGGCCGCCCAGCGCGCGCGCTGGAGCATCATCCGCGCCCGCGGCGCCCCAGGCACCTCCGCCCGTCCCGCGTCGACGATCCCCGCCTCGTGCGCGCTCATACGGTAACCGTCAGCCGCCGCTGGGGCACGGGAGGCCGGGCCTCGGCCCGCGCCAGCTCGATCGCCACGGCGGCGCGGTCGAGCACCTCGTCGACCATGTCGGGACCGAGCAGGATGCCCGGTTTGAACTGCAGGACCCGAGGGTCGAGCGTGGAGAAGATCGCCCAGACTCCGTTCTCGTAGAGGTGGCGCATGACGAGCTTGGCGCCCTGCGGATGATCGAACTCGAGCCCCATCACGACGCCGTCCTGTCGGATGCCCACCAGCCAATCGGGGTAGAGCTCCTGGATCGCGCGCAGCCCGCGGCGGAACCGCTCAGCGATGTAGTGGACCATCGATCGCACCTCGGGTCGGCCGCAGATCTCGAGCACCTTCAGCGCCACGATGCAGCCGAGCTCGGCGCCGCCGCCGGTGGAGATGTGGCCGAAGCCATCTTCCTCGAGCCAGCGCGAGCACTCCTCGGAGACCACGGTGCAGGCGATCGGGTACATGCCGCCGGTGATGCCCTTGCCCACCACCATGATGTCGGGCTCGATCCCCGCCTTGGCTACGCCCCACATCTCGCCCGTACGCATCAGCCCGGTCTGCACTTCGTCGGCGATGTAAAGGGCTTCGTAGCGCTCGCACAGGCGTTTGACCGACTGCAGGTAGCCCGGCTCTGGGAGTGGGAACCCGTAGGTCGCGGGAATCGTCTCCATGATCACGGCGGCGACGTCCCCGCCCCGCAGCGCCTCCTCCATCGCGCCGAGGTCGTTGAACGGCACCTGCACGAACTCCTCGGGGCGATCGGCCAGGAACAGCGTCGAGAAGCGTTCGTCGCCGGCGGCCACGGCGAGACCGGTGTGCCCGTGGTAGCCCTTGCGGATTGAGACGATCTTGCGTCGTTGGCGGGTGTGGCGAGCGGTCTTGATCGCGATGTCGATCGCCTCCCCTCCACCCGACCCATAGACGACGCGCCGCAGATTCGGCGGACAGGTGCCCACCAGCGCCTCGGCCAGAGCCGTGCGAGCCAGCGCCGGGAAATGGTGGTTGCCGATGTCGAAGCGGCCCATCGCCTGCTCGAGCGTCGCGATCAGCTCGGGGTTGCGGTGGCCGAGGTTGTACGTGCCGCCGTTCAGGTGCAGGTCGATCAAACGCCGCCCCGCCATGTCCCAGAAGAGGTAGCCTTCGCGCCGGTCGATGACGAGGTCGACCCCGGCCTCCTGCCAGAACCGGGTCTTGTCGGGGTTCCAGAACTCCTCAGAGCGGCGGAGGAAGTCCGCCTTTGAGTCGTAGGAGAAGAATCCGTAGTCGTACATGGTTGATCCCAGCTCGGGCTGACCGTACCATTTACTCTCCATTGTGTCTAGACCATTTTCGGTAAAAGATTTTTCGGAGCGGCGATGAGAGTCTTGGCGCTCGTCCACCACGAAGTCGCGGGCACCGGGGTCTTCGCCGAGGAGGTGGCGCGCCGGGGACACGAGTTGGAAGAATGGCTGCCCTCTGCCCGCCCGATGGCGCGGCCGCTGTCGGAGTACGACGCGGTGATGGCGTTCGGGGGCGGCATGCAAGCCGACCAGGAGGATCGGTACCCGTGGCTGAGGGCGGCGCGAAACACGCTTGCGCAAGCGCTCGAGCGCGAGGTGCCAACCCTCGGGGTGTGCCTGGGCGCCCAGGTGCTGGCCAGAGCCGCGGGCGGTGCCGTGGGACCGGCTGGGCGCGCCGAGTGGGGCTGGAACGCGGTGCAACTCACCGATGCCGGGATCGAGGATCCGCTGTTCGCGGGTCGTCCGCGG
>JBOGYN010000427.1:0-12132 GCA_050696855.1 Solirubrobacteraceae bacterium
CCGGGGGGCGCGCGAACAGGCTCGGCAAGGAACTGCTGCCGGTGGTCGGCGAGCTGCCCGTGGCGCCTCGGCCGCCGGGTAGGCCCGGGGCGCTGTGCCCGGGGACTCCAAGGGGACCACCGAAGCCAAGGCCACCCGGCCGGCCCGCACCGCCACTCCCAGCAAAGCCCGCGGGACCGCCACCGCCCGGTCCGCCAAAGCCTCCGGCACTGGCCGGGCCGCCGGCCGGGAAGGTGCCGCTGGTCGCGTGCCCGAGCGTTTCCGTGGCCCACGCGACGGGCGCCACGAGCAGACCGGCCAGCGCGACCGCCAAGAGGCCCATCCGGACGCGCGGCGAGAGCTTGAGGGCGGCGGTCAGGACGCCCAGGACGGCGGCCGCGAGCACCACGGGCCGGGCCCAGGCCAGGGCTCCGTTCAGCGTGCCGAGCACGACGAGCTCGGTGACCGCGCCGGCGGCGATGGCCAGCGCGGCCGTGATCCGCCCGCTACGGGTGCCCGACAGGGCGAGGCCCACGCCGGCGCCAATCAGCGCGGCTGTGAACGGGGCCAGGAAGGAGACGTAATAGGGATGGAAGATTCCCGAGGCGAAGCTGAATACGATCGCGGTGGTGGCAAAGGCGCCGCCGACGGCGATCAGCCAGCCCGTGCGCGGGTCGCGCCGGCGCAGCCGGGTGATGACGAGCAGGCCCACCCCGGCCACGACGGCGAAGCCGAGCAGCCAACCGGCCTGGTCACCGAGGCTGGACTGGAGCAGGCGGGAGATTCCGGTGCTGCCCCCGAACAGGCCGCCGCCGGGTCCGCCGGGCCCGCCCCCTTGGCCGGTCACGCCTCCCGGCCCGCCGGTCTGGCCCGCGATCCGGCCGACACCGTTGTAGGAGAAGATCAACGACCAGACGCTGTTGTCCGAGGTACCGGAGATCCAGGGTCGGTCGGCGGCCGGCGTGAGCGTCACCAGTACCGGCCACGCCAGGCCCACCACGGCCAGCGCGGCCCCACCCGCGAGCAGCTGCCGGACAGCGGTCAGGTAACCACGAGGCGATACGTACAGATACGCGGCGGCGATTCCCGGGACGACCATCAGGGCGACGCCCATCTTGGTCTCGAACCCGAGGCCGATAAAGATGGCCGCCCAGACCAGCCACTTGGTCGTCCCGGTCTCGAGCGCGCGGGCCGCGAACCACAGCGCCGCCACGCAGCAGAGGACGAGCAGCTCGTCGGGGTTGTTGTGTCGCGAGACGGCCACGACCACCGGGGTGGTGGCCAGCGCCAGCCCGGCCGCGAACCCGGCCGGGCGCCCGAAGCGCCGCCGGGTGAGGTCATAGATCAGACCTGCCGCGGCGATGCCCATCAGCGCCTGGGGGATGAGGACGTTCAGCGAGCCGAAGCCGAACACGCGGGCGGAGAGCGCCTGTACCCACAGCGCCAGCGGCGGCTTGTCGACCGTCATCAGGCCCGTCTTGTCCAGCGAGATGTAGAGGAAGTCGTGCCAGCTCGTGGTCATCGAGCGGACGGCAGCCGAGTAGTAGGTGTTGGCCCAGCCGTTGACGCTCAGCCCCCACAGGTTCAGGACGCCGGCGATCACCAACACGCCCGCGAGCTCGGGGCGGGCGCGCAGCTGGGTGAGCGCCCGGGGGACCGAGCGCAGAGCTCGGGGACGGCGCAGTGGCGCGCGAAAGGCGGCGGAGTCCGAGCTCATCGGTTCAGGATCCGCAGGTCAGATGAGAGAAGGCTAAGAGCGGGTCGACCCGGGAACCATCCAAGCGTCTGGCCGTCCCTACAGTACTAGTCACCACATTGCAATAAGGGAGTTCTGAGAGCCATGTCCACCAACAGCTTTGATGCCCGCTCCGAACTGAAGGTCGGTGAGCGGAGCTACACGATCTTTCGGCTCGATGCCCTGCAGTCGCGCTTTGACGTTGCCCGGTTGCCGTTCTCGCTGAAGATCCTGCTCGAGAACCTGCTCCGCAACGAGGACGGCGACGCGATCCGCGCCGAGGACATCGAGGCGCTGGCCACATGGGATGCCAAGGACACCCCGAGCAAGGAAGTCGCCTTCACGCCCGCGCGCGTTGTCATGCAGGACTTCACCGGCGTCCCCGCGGTGGTGGATCTGGCGGCGATGCGCGACGCGATGCGCGATCTGGGTGGCGAGGAGAGCAAGATCAACCCGCTCGTGCCGGCCGAGCTGGTCATCGACCATTCTGTCCAGGTCGACGTGTTCGGAGCGGCCAATGCGTTCAAGCGCAACGCCGAGCTGGAGTTCGAGCGCAACCAGGAGCGCTATGCCTTTCTGCGCTGGGGGCAGGGCGCCTTTGACAACTTCAGCGTCGTCCCCCCCGACACGGGCATCGTCCATCAGGTCAACCTCGAGTACCTGGCCCGGGTCGTGTTCGTGGACGACGAGCACAATCTCGCCTATCCCGACACCCTGGTCGGCACCGACTCGCACACGACGATGGTCAACGGGCTCGGCGTGCTCGGCTGGGGCGTGGGCGGGATCGAGGCCGAAGCGGCGATGCTCGGCCAGCCGATGTCGATGCTGATTCCGCAGGTGCTCGGCTTCGAGCTCACCGGCGAGCTCCCGGAGGGGGCAACGGCAACCGACCTCGTCCTGACCGTGACCGAGAAGTTGCGTGAGCGCGGCGTGGTGGGCAAGTTCGTCGAGTTCTACGGCGTCGGCCTGGCCAACCTGCCGCTCGCCGACCGGGCCACGATCGGCAACATGTCACCCGAGTTCGGCTCCACGTGTGCGATCTTCCCGATCGACGCCGAGACCCTGCATTACCTCGAGTTCACGGGCCGGCCGCCCGAGCTGGTGGAGCTGGTCGAGGCCTACGCCCGGGAGCAGGGCCTGTGGCATGACGAGAACTCCGAGGAACCGACCTTCTCGGACAAGATCGAACTCGACCTGAGCACCGTCGTGCCCAGCATCGCCGGCCCCAAGCGCCCCCAGGACCGGGTCTCGCTGACCGAGTCCAAGTCCGCGTTCCGGATGGCCCTCGAGGGCCTGCTGCCCGACGACGAGGGCCAGCGCGGCGGCGAGGACGACTCGCTGTCTGACTCCTTCCCGGCCTCAGACCCGGTCTCCACCCACGTCGCCAACGGCGAGGGTCATCGCCCGTCCGGCGGGACCGGTGGGGCCCAGGTCGCCGATCGGCCGAGCTCGAGCACGCCGGTCACGCTCGAGGATGGAACCGAGACCGAGCTCGACCACGGCCACGTCGTGATCGCCGCCATCACCAGCTGCACCAACACATCGAACCCATCGGTGATGCTCGGTGCCGGCCTGCTGGCCCGTAATGCGGTGCGCAAGGGCCTGAAGGTCAAGCCGTGGGTCAAGACCTCGCTCGCCCCGGGCTCCAAGGTGGTAACCGAGTACCTCGAGCGTTCCGGGTTGGACGAGTACCTCAACGAGCTCGGCTTCAACCTGGTCGGCTACGGGTGCACAACCTGTATCGGCAACAGCGGGCCCCTGCCCGAGGAGATCTCCGAGGTCGTCGGGGCCGAGGACCTGGCCGTCGTCTCGGTCCTGTCGGGCAACCGCAACTTCGAGGGCCGCATCAACCCCGATGTGAAGATGAACTATCTCGCCTCGCCACCGCTGTGCGTGGCCTACGCCCTGGCCGGGACGATGGATATCGACCTCTACGACGAGCCGCTGGGCGAGGACAAGGATGGCGAGCCCGTGTACCTCAAGGACATCTGGCCCGAGACCCACGAGATCGCCGAGACGGTCCAGGAGGCCGTCCAGTCCGACATGTTCCGCAAGAGCTACGGCGAAGTCTTTGACGGTGACGAGCGCTGGAACTCGCTTGGTGACTCCGGCACCAACACCGAAGGCGTTGGTCGTGAGAGCTTCGCCTGGGTGCAGGACTCGACCTACGTCCGGCAACCGCCGTACTTCACCGACCTGGCGATCGAGCCCGAGCCGACCCGAGACATCGAGTCCGCCCGGGTGCTCGCGATCCTTGGAGACAGCGTCACCACCGATCACATCTCGCCGGCCGGCTCGATCAAGCGTGACAGTCCGGCCGGGGCCTACCTGATCGAGCACGGGATCGAGCCCCGGGACTTCAACTCCTACGGCTCACGGCGCGGGAACCACGAGGTGATGATGCGGGGCACGTTCGCCAACATCCGCCTGCGCAACCAGCTCGCCCCGGGCACCGAGGGCGGGGTCACGGTTTACCTGGGCGACGGCGAGGGATCGGGAGACAACCTTTCGATCTATGACGCCGCGATGAAGTACGCCGAGACCGACACGCCGCTGGTCGTTCTGGCCGGCAAGGAGTACGGCTCGGGTTCCTCGCGCGACTGGGCGGCAAAGGGCACAGGACTGCTGGGTGTGCGAGCGGTGATCGCCGAGAGCTATGAGCGCATTCACCGCTCCAACCTGGTCGGCATGGGAGTGCTGCCGCTGCAGTTCTCTGACGGAGATTCGGTTTCGTCCCTCGGCCTGAGCGGACACGAGGAGTTCACGATTGTCGGAATCGCCGACGCCGAGGAGGTGCCGCGGACGCTGACCGTCAAGGCCGACGAGCAGGAGTTCGAGGTGACGGTGCGGATCGACACTCCCAAGGAGCAGCGCTACTACCGCCACGGCGGGATCCTTCAGTACGTGCTGCGCGAGCTGCTCGCCTCGGCCGAGCCCTCGGCCACGCCTACCGACCGCTAGCCTTCCGCGCCATGCCTGCTCCCGACCTCCTGCTCGAGCTGCTCACCGCTGCTGGCCCGTCCGGCCACGAGACCGACCCGGCCAAGGTCTGGCGGGAGGGCTGCGCCGGCTTCGCCGCCGACGTGCGCGGCGACCGCGTCGGCTCCTCGATGGCCCGGGTCCCGGGCACCGGCGACGGCCCAACACTGGCCGTGATCGGACACATCGACGAGATAGGGGTGCACATCTCGCACATAGACGACGACGGCTTCCTGCGCTTCGGGGAGGTCGGCGGCTGGGACCAGATAGTGCTGGTCGGCCAGCGGGTCCGGATCGCCACGAGGGAGGGCAACATCACCGGGGTGATCGGCCGTAAGCCGATCCACCTGATGAAGGGACCGGACCGGGAGAAGAGCCCGGTGATCAAGGATCTGCACATCGACATCGGTGCCCAGGACGGAGACCAGGCGCGAGAGATGGTGCGGATCGGCGACGTGGCGGTAATCGATTCCGATCCCGTGGCGATGCCCAACGACCGGCTCGTCGCGCGGGCCCTGGACAACCGGATTGGCTGCTTCGTGGCCGCCGAGGCGGCGCGCTTGGTGGCCGAGGGCGGCGGTGCCCCGGGCGATGTCATCGCGCTAGCTGTGGCCCAGGAGGAGACGACCTTCGCCGGCTCGCGGACCAGTGCCTTCGCGCTCGAGCCCGACCTGGCGATCGTCGTCGACGTGACCTTTGCCACTGACCAACCTGGGATCGACCTCGGCCCGATCACCAAGCATGCGCTCGACTCGGGCCCGGTGATCGCGCGCGGGACGGCCCTGCACCCAGCAGTGACCGAATTGCTCTACGAGACGGCCGAGGCGGAGGGCTTCGCCTTCACCGTCGAATCACTGGGGCGCGGTACGGGCACCGATGCCGACGCTGTCCACATCTCGCGCAGCGGTGTCCCGACCGGGCTCGTGTCGGTGCCGATTCGCTACATGCACTCGCCCGTCGAGCTCGTCTCTCTGGCCGACATCGAACTGGCGGCCAAGCTGATCGCCGCCTTCGCGCGCCGCCTGCCCGCGGACATGTCCTTCGAGCGCTGAGATCGGCCGCGTGAGCTCGGGTCGCGCGGCGCCGACCGGCCTGCTCCTGCTGTTTGACGTGGACGGGCCGCTGGTGGCGCGCGCCACCGAGGCCCACAGCGCCGCTCTGCACCAGGCGCTGCAGGAAGTCCATCGGGTCGACGCGCGCCGGCTCGAGCATTCGATCGATCCGGCCGGCCGCACCGACGGCGAGATCGCGCGGCTGCTGCTGCTCGCCGCCGGCGTCTCGGCGCGGGTGATCGACGAGCGGGCGCAGGACGTGCGCCGAGTCTGCGCCCGGATCTACGTCGAGCTGTGCCCGGCGTCGCTGGCCGACAAGGTCCTCCCCGGAATCGTGGCCCTCCTGGACTGGCTGTGCGAGCTCGATCGCGTCCGGCTCTCGCTCGTGACCGGCAACTACGAGCCGGTCGCCCGGCTCAAGCTAAAGCGGGCCGGAATCGGGCATTACTTCCCCTCGGGCCAGGGTGGCTTCGGCTCAGATTCCGAGGATCGCGCCTCGCTGCCGCCGCTGGCCCGCCGCCGCGCCGGCCACGAAGGCGTTCCGTGGCCGCAGGCTCAGACGCTGGTGCTCGGCGACACGCCGCGCGACATCGCCTGCGCTCGGGCCGACGACGTGCGCTGCTTCGCCGTCGCCACCGGCCCGCACACGGCCGAGGAACTGATGGACGCCGACGAGGTCGCGACGGGCGCCGCGCAACTGCGCCCCCTGCTCGAGGCCGCGCTGGCGGCCTGAGCGCTCAGCGCTTCGGGGTCGGGAACTGCGCACGCATCATCAGGTCCCAGACTCGGTCCGGAGTTACCCGGCGCGGGCCGATCATCAGGCGGGCGCTCTACCCGCGGACGAGCTTCTTGTAGGTGATGCGCTTGGGCCGATCGGCCTCGGCCCCGAGGAGCTCGTGACGGAAGCTCTCGTAGGCCTCGAAGTTGCCCTCGAACCATCGGACCTGGGAGTCGCCCTCGAAGGCGAGCACGTGGGTGGCGATCCGGTCCAGGAACCAGCGATCGTGGGAGACGACCACGGCGCAGCCGGCGAACGAAAGCAGGGCCTCTTCGAGTGCGCGCAGGGTGTCGGTGTCGAGGTCGTTGGTGGGCTCGTCGAGGAGGAGCAGGTTGCCGCCGCTGCGCAGCAGCTTGGCCAGGTGCAGCCGGTTGCGCTCGCCGCCCGAGAGCTTGGCCACCTTCGTCTGTTGGTCGGAGCCCTTGAAGTTGAACCCCGCCACATAGGCGCGGCTCGCCACCGAGCGGTCCCCGAGGGTGATCTCATCGAGGCCGCCGGAGATCTCCTCCCAGACACTCTTGTCTGGATCCAGCGCCTCGCGTGACTGATCGACGTAGGCCAGCTCCACCGTCTCGCCGATCTTCAGCGTGCCCGCGTCGGGCTGCTCCTGTCCGGTGATCATCCGCAGCAGCGTGGTCTTGCCGGCGCCGTTGGGTCCGATCACCCCGACGATTCCGCCGCGCGGCAGGTTGAAGTTGAGGTCGTCGATTAGGAGGCGGTCGCCGTAGGCCTTGCGCAGTCCGTCGGCCTGAATCACCAGATCGCCCAGGCGGGGGCCGGCCGGGATGTGGATCTGCACCTGGTCGAGCTTGACGTTGCGCTCCTCGGCGAGCAGCGCCTCATAGGCGTTGAGCCGTGCCTTGGGCTTGCCGCGTCGAGCCGAGGCGTTCATGCGCACCCATTCGAGCTCCTGCTGGATCGTGCGCTGACGGCTGGACTCCTGACGTTCCTCCTGCTTGAGGCGGGCCTGCTTCTGGACCAGCCACCCGGAGTAATTGCCCTGGTAGGGGATGCCGCGGCCGCGGTCGAGTTCGAGGATCCATCCGGCCACGTTGTCCAGGAAGTAGCGATCGTGGGTGATCGCCACGACAGTGCCCTCGTAGTCCTGCAGGTGCTGCTCCAGCCAGGCGACGGACTCCGCGTCCAGGTGGTTGGTGGGCTCATCGAGCAGCAACAGATCGGGCTGGCGCAGCAGCAGCCGGCACATCGCCACCCGCCGGCGCTCGCCGCCCGAGAGCTTGGTCACGTCGGCGTCGGCCGGGGGGCAGCGCAGTGCCTCCATCGCATACTCGAGCGTCGTGTCGAGGTTCCAGCCGTCAACGGCGTCGATCTGCTCCTGCACGCGCGAGAACTCGTCCGCGGTGTCGTCGGAGTAATTCATCGACAACTCGGTGAAGCGGTCCAGCAGCGCCCGGATCCCGGCGACGCCGTCCTCGACGTTGCCGCGGACGTCCTTGGCCGGATCGAGCTCGGGCTCCTGCTCGAGCATCCCAACCGTCGCGTTGGTCCCCAACCGAGCCTCGCCCTGGAACTCCGTGTCGGCGCCCGCCATGATCCGCAGCAGGGTCGACTTGCCGGCGCCGTTGTAGCCGAGCACCCCGATCTTGGCGCCCGGCATGAACGACAGCGAGATGTCGGTCAGGACCTCGCGGTCAGGCGGATAGCGACGAGAAAGGCGGTGGGTGGTGAAGATGTACTGAGAGGACACAGCCTCTGAGCATAGGAAGCCGCGTGCTCAGAGGCCGGCGGCCGCCTTCAGCGCGGGTGCCCGATCGGTCCGCTCCCAGGTGAAGTCCTCGTCCTCGCGGCCGAAATGGCCGTAGGCGGCGGTCTTCTGGTAGATGGGACGGTGCAGGCGCAGATAATCGCGAAACGCCCCGGGGCGCAGATCAAAGTGCGCGGAGATGAGCTCGAGGATCTTGGCCCGGCCGATCTTCTCGGTGCCGAAGGTCTCGACCATTACCGACACGGGATGGGACACGCCGATCGCGTAGGCGACCTGGACCTCGGCCCGGTCGGCGAGACCGGCCGCGACCACGTTCTTGGCCACGTAGCGAGCCGCGTAGGCGGCCGAGCGATCGACCTTGGACGGGTCCTTGCCCGAGAAGGCGCCGCCACCGTGACGGGCCATGCCGCCGTAGGTGTCGACGATGATCTTGCGCCCGGTCAGCCCGCAATCGCCCATCGGGCCGCCGATCACGAACCGCCCGGTCGGGTTGACCAGGAAGCTGCGCTGCAGCTCGCGGGCGTCATACATGTCCCCCGGCAGGACCGGCTTGACCACGTGCTCCCACAGGTCGTCCTTGATCCGAGCCTCCACTCCCTCCGCGTGCTGGGTCGAGATCAGCAGCTTCTCGACCGCGGTCGGCCGGCCGTCGACGTAGCGGACGCTGACCTGGGTCTTACCGTCGGGGCGCAGGTAGTCGAGGGTCTTGTCCTTGCGGACCTCCGCGAGGCGCTGCGCCAGGCGGTGGGCCAAGGAGATCGGGAGCGGCATCAGCTCGGGGGTCTCGTTGGAGGCGTAGCCGAACATCATCCCCTGGTCTCCCGCCCCGGCGACATCGAGCTCGTCACCGTGGGCCCCGCCACGCCGGGTCTCAAACGCCGCGTCGACGCCCTGGGCGATGTCGGGAGACTGTTTGTCGATCGCGTTGAGCACCGCGCACGTCTTGCTGTCGAAGCCGAAGGCCGCGTCGGTGTAGCCGATCTTTTCGATCGTGGAGCGCGCGATGTCCTGGATGTCGACGTAGGTTTCCGTGGTGATCTCCCCGGAAACGACGACCAGGCCGGTGTTGACCAGCGTCTCGCACGCCACTCGGCCTCTGGGGTCGTCGCGCATGACAGCGTCGAGGACGCCGTCAGAGATCTGGTCGGCAATCTTGTCCGGGTGTCCCTCGGTCACCGATTCGGAGGTGAACAGGAACTCATTCTCGGTAACGCTCATGGGTGGTGTCTTCCTTGCGCTTACGGGTGATCTCGAGTAGGTAGGCGACCATCATCTCGCTCTCGCCGAACTTCAGGTGATACGCGTCGGAGTTCTCCTCCACACGGGCGATCTGCTCACTCTTGGCCTTGAACATGTCCGTGAACTCGAAGAACGAGAAGTCCACAACCCTAGCCACATAACCGTGGCGATCGAGCAACTCGTCGGTTCGACGCTCACCGATGATCGACAGTTGCATCATGTAAGCAGTGCCGTCTTGGGCCAGCGCCTCGGGCAACATGTGGATCAAGTGGTCGAGCAGATTGCGCCCCCAGTAGTCCAGCGGCCGGTGCGAGGTGGCCTGCTCGAACGGGTCCACCGGGGTCTGGTAGAGGCTGGCCACGATCACGTCGTAACGCTCCTCGGGGACCCACGGATAGAGGTCCTGGGCGGCCGCCGAGACCCGTTCGGCGACCCCGTTACGAAAGGCGTTGGTGAGGGTGTTCTTGACGGCCCGGTCGTCGATGTCGATGGCGTGGACGTGGGCCGCGCCGTTGCGCGCGAGCTGAACCGTCAGCAGCCCTGAACCACAGCCGATGTCCAGGCACCGCTGGTGGGCGCCCACGCCTTCGCGGTAGAGGTACTTCCAGGTCAGAAAGCTCCCCTGGGTGGGCTCGAAGACCCCGTCTTCGACGCCGATCTCGGGCAGCCCGAGCGGATACAGATCGCGTCCCCGGGCGTCCTCCCAGGGATGCACGGCCTCGGTCTTCAGGCGCGAGGACTCGTCCTCGGGGCTGACCACCGGGCGCAGATGACCGGGCTTGGTCTCGGCCAGCGCGGCACGAGCGGCAGCCAGATGCTCGGGGCGGACACCACAGCAGCCGCCGATGATCTGAGCCCCCTCGTCGCGCCAGGCGAGGGCCAGTTCGGCGTACTCGTGTCCGCGCACGCCCGGCTCCTCGCGCCAGCCGTTGACCGACAGGTAACCGAGGTTCGGGTACACCCCGAGCGGGAGGTCGGTGAAGTCACGCAGCCAGGCGAGCATGCCGGGGACGTGATCGGGCGGGATGCAGTTGATGGCCAGCGCGCCCACCCCCATCTCCTCAAAGCGCCGGGCGGCGCGACCGAAGGCGTCGCCTTCCGGACCGCCCCAGTGCTCGCCGTAGACACCGCAGACGCCGTGGCGGCAGCGCCGGAAGCTGAGCCAGACGGGGATCCCGGTCTCGAGCAGCGCCTCGACCGTGGCGTAGGTGGAGCTGCGAACGAGCGACAGCGTCTCGAGCAGGATTAGATCGGGGGGCTCCTCCTCAAAGGCCCGAGCGAGCAGGCGGATCGTCTCGCGACCGTCGGGCGTGTCTACGTCGCCGTTGAGGCTGAAGGCGATCGCGACCTCCTCGGCGCGGCCGGCGCCGGCCGCTGCGTCGCGGGCCAGGCGCACGGCACGGCGCGCGATGTCCATCCAGTGCAGCGGCTCGGCGGAGTCCGCCAGGGCCAGGCCGCCGTCGCGCACGGCGGTCGGCAGCCCCCACGTGTCGGTGCAGATGATGTCGCAGCCCACATCTATGTAATTGCGGTGGACCGCGGTCACAACCTCCGGCGAGTCGATCAGCGCGGTCAGCCCCCAGACGTGCTCGTCGAACTCCGGCCGAGCGGTCCCGATCTTGATCAGCTCGGTACCGATGGCGCCGTCCAGGATCACGCACTGATCGGTGGCGATCATCCGGGTCAGCCGCTCGTAACGCGCTTGGGTGCTCATGACGTTCAGCTTGGAGCCCGGAGGCGTCCGGCGCGACCCCCAACCCTCCAGAACAACCTGACCTTTCGAGCAGGCCCGAAAGGTTGCGCCACGCCGCCTGACCCATAGAATCGGGGCCGACGCGTGCCCCCCACCGCCGAGAAGAGCCAGGATCGGCAGCCCGACGCGCGCGCGCTGAGGCGCGCCCTGCACGAGCTGCTCCAGCTCGAGCGCGAGGTCTCAGAGCTCGAATACGTTCGACGCTCCGATGCGCTCGAGCGGGCCGGGGATGCGATCCGCGTGCTCGGCGAACTGGCTTCCACCGCCGGCATCCTCGAACGGGCTGCGGCCGAGCTCGGGGGCGCCTCGCAGTTCGAGCGAGTCCTGATCAGTGACCTGGACGGCGACGACCTGCGGCCCCTGACGCTGTGGACCGAGACCGGCGAGACGCTGGCCCCCGACCGGCTGACCGCGCTGCGCGCCACGCCGGTCAGGGTCGTCTACCCCCTGATCGAAGCCGAGGCCACCCGCCATCGCGAGGTCCGTCGGGTCAGTGCCGACGGCCATCAGCGGGCGCCGGCAAAGCTGGCCCGCTGGTTCGGCCTGCACACCTACGTCGTCGCCCCCCTGACCGCCCACGGCGAGGCGATCGGGCTCCTGCACGCCGACACCGCGTGCAGTGGCCGCGAGCTCGACGGCCTCGACGCCGAGGTGGCGGCCCGGTTCGCCGAGGGCCTGTCCGGCGTGCTCGAACGGGCCGTTCTACGCCACACCCTGGCGCTGCACCGGGCCGAGCTGCAGGCGGCGACCCAGTGGATGGGCGGACGGCTGCACCGGCTCGCCGAGGGCGGGATTCCCGACACCCGCCGGCCGGCCTCGGAGGCCGGCCGACGGATGGCGGCTTCGCTTACCCCGCGCGAGCGCGAGGTCCTGCGGTTGCTCGCGCAGGGC
>JBOGYN010000428.1:0-2616 GCA_050696855.1 Solirubrobacteraceae bacterium
CTCGAAGCCCTGCTCGAGCGGCTGCCCGCGGCGGCCGTCTACGTGGTCGTGTACGGCAGCGCCCGGGTGCCCATGGAGCACGTGCTCGACCCCGCCTCCGGGCGCCGCGGCCAATGGGCGGTGGAGCGCTGGCTGGCTCGCGTCCGCGAGCTCGGTTCGCTCTCGCCGCGGCTCACGCTGGTGGACTGGGACTGGCACACCCGCTGGGACGGGACCCGGGGCTATGACGACCCCCGGCTCTGGTACCTGGCCCGGATGCGGCTGAGCCCGCTCGGACTGGCCACCCTGGCCGATCTGCTGACCACGCACATGGGCGCCCACGGCGGGCAGACGCGCAAGGTGATCGCCGTCGACCTCGATGACACCCTGTGGGGCGGAATCGTCGGTGAGGACGGCCTGAGCGGGGTGGTGTGCGGCCACGAGGGCCAGGGCCTGGCCTTCCAGGACCTCCAGCGTGAGCTGCTCGTCCTGCGCGCCACGGGGGTGGTCCTGGTGATCGCCTCAAAGAACAACCCCGCGGACGCCCACGAAGTGCTCGAGCGCCACCCCGACATGGTCCTGCGCCGCGAGCACTTCGCCACCGAGCGGATCAACTGGGAGGACAAGGCCTCCAACCTGATCGCGATGGCACAGGAGCTCGACCTCGGCACCGACAGCTTCGTGCTGCTCGATGACAACCCGGTCGAGCGCGACTTCGTCCGCCGTGCGCTGCCCGAGGTGGCCGTCCCCGAGCTGCCCGCCGACCCGGTGCTCAGGCCCGCCTTCCTCCGTGAGCTGCCGCTTTTCCGCCGCTTGAATCTGACCGCCGCCGACGACGAGCGCGCGGGCTCCTACCGCGCCCACGTGGCCAGCAAGCAGACCCGCACGGTCGGGCTCTCGCTGGCGGAATACATCGCCTCCCTGGAGCAGACGATCACGGTCGCGCCCGTGGATTCCGGCTCGCTGGCCCGGGCCGCCCAGCTCTGCCAGCGCACCAACCAGTTCAACCTCACCACCCGCCGCTACTCGGTCGCCGAGCTCGAGCAGCTGCTGGCCGACAACGACGCCGAGCTGTTCACGGTCGCGGTCTCAGACCGGTTCGGTGACAGCGGGATCACCGGCCTGGTGATCATGCGCTTCGCCACCGCGCAGTGCGCTGAGATCGACACCCTCCTGCTCAGCTGCCGTGTGCTCGGCCGGGGGGTCGAGCAGACCCTGCTGGAGTTCGCCGCGTCTCGGGCCCGCGCGCGCGGCCGCCGGTCACTCCAGGGCGCCTACCGGCCGACCGCCAAGAACGCCCAGGTGGCCGAGTTCTACCCGCGGGCCGGCTTTGCCCGTGCGGACCGGGGCGACGGCGTCTTCTCACTGGACTTGGACGCCAGTGACCTGGGGCAACAAGCCCAGGGCGAGGCCGCGCATGCGTGACCGCGTCCGCGCGATCATGGCCGACGTGTTCGACGTCGACCCCTCCGAGCTGCCCGACCCGGTGACCAGTGCGGATCTCGAGCAGTGGGACTCGCTGGCCCACCTGTCGCTGATGCTCGAGCTCGAGACCGAGTTCGGGATCGAGATCGCCTCCGACGCGATGGGCGAACTGCTCAGCCTCGAGGCGATCGTCAGCTATCTCCAGGCCGCGCCCGCCTGAGCGCTCACGGGCCGGCGGCGGGGAGATCGCTGTGCAGCAGGAAGGCCGGGTTCTCGGTCATCCGCTCCACGGCGGTGCGCTCGACCTCGCGAGCGGTGGTGACCAACAGACGCGGGCCGTCGGCCAGGGTCAGCTCCGTGGCCCGCCCGGACTCCAGCAGCACCGCCTCGAGCCGCTCCGGGTTGAACTCGACCGAGCCGTCGAGCGGGCGCACGAAGTACGTCGCCGTCACGTCCTCGTCGCGATCGGCGGCATGCACGACGCCGTGGAAGTCCTTGAAGAAGCGGTAGGGGACCTCGTGGCGCTGCTCGACGTGGTGCAGATACGTGCACGCCTCGATCCCGACGCCGAAGAACAGCAGCACGGCATCGAGCTCGCGCAGCCAGGCGAACACGCTCGCGGACCCGAAGCAGTTGACGTCGTGCAGGTCGAACAGCCGCTTTTCCCACTCGGGCGCTACGTCACCGGCCACGGCGGCCGAGAAGATCGGATCGGTCGTCCGCCGTACCCCCGGACGCCGGCGGAAGTGCTCGGTCAGCGCGCCCACCGTCGACGGCGACCCGGCCAGGTCGAAGTCACGACCCTCACAGAAGCTGTAGGTGAAGGTGGGCATGACGAGATTGCCCTCCCCGGCGACGGTCTCCAGGGCCTGGATGATCGTCTCGAGCTTGTCGAGCGGGGTGCGCCCCGCGACGCGCACGGCGGCGCGGACACTGGAATGGACCATCACCGCCCGCGGGGAGCTGACGCCGACCTCGGCGAGCGCGCCGACGATGTCAGCGGCGGAGATCATCGCTCGGGGGCGACGGCCTCGCGGGCGTGGGACTTGACGTACAGCACGCGGGCGGGCACACCGCCGGCGACCACGTCAGCGGGGATCGACGCGGTCACCACCGAGTTGGCGCCGACCACGGCGTTCTCCCCGATCGTCACCCCGGGACCGACGAACGCGTTGACCCCGATCCAGGCGTGATCGCCGATCGTCACCGGGC
>JBOGYN010000429.1:0-6964 GCA_050696855.1 Solirubrobacteraceae bacterium
CCGCAGCCGATCTCCAGCACCCGCGCTCCGGGAGCGAGGCCCGCCACCTCGCAGGCGCGGTCGACGAGCGCATCCGGGTAAGCCGGACGGTGGCGGTCGTACTCGTCAGCGATCTCGTTGAACACCCGCAGTTTCTCCAACGAGGACGCCGACGATAATCAAGCCGATCAGGTTGGTCGCGAGTGCTGTCCCCAGCACCCCGATCAGGATTCCTGAGTAGATCGGGTGACGGACGAACTGGTAGGGACCGGAGATCACGCGTGCCCACTCTGCCCTTCTTCGCGCCGAACGCGGCCGCGAACCAGCTGATCGGCCTGTGCCAACCAACCTACGCGCGCTGTATCTGACTGGGCTTTGCGTCCGCCGGCTGGTGCTGGAGGTCTGCGAGCAGGCTATGGACGCGGCGGTTGATGTCGTCACGGATTTCGCGGACTTGATCGATCGGCTGGCCGCTTGGGTCGGGGAGCTCCCAGTCGATGTAGCGCTTGCCGGGAACGTAGGGGCATTGGTCGCCGCAGCCCATGGTGATGATCAGGTCGGCTTGCTCGGCGAGTTCGGGTGTGAGGAGCTTCGGAGTGCGGTCCGAGAGGTCGATGGCGAGCTCACGCATCGCTTCGACGACCTCGGGGTGGACGCGGTCGGCGGGCGTGGTGCCGGCCGAGAGGGCCTGGTTCCCAGGGCCGCTTGCTGCCGTGAAGAGCGCCTCGCTCATTTGTGACCGTCCGGCGTTCTGGAGGCAGACGAAGAGAACGGTCGCCATGTCTCTCTCAGAGCCGCTGTGGACCGAGGTCTGGGCCGGTCACGTTGACTGCCGTTGGCGTCACGGGGAAGTAGCGGCGGGCCCAGAGTGAGACGTAGACCAGGGCAACGAGGACCGGTACTTCGATCAGCGGTCCGACCACGCCGGCGAGCGCCTCGCCGGAGGTGGCGCCAAAGACACCGATCGCGACCGCGATCGCGAGCTCGAAGTTGTTCGAGGCCGCGGTCAACGCGAGCGTTGCCGTGCGCGGATAGCCGAGGCGAAGGGCTATACCCCAGGCAAAGCTGAGCGCGAACATGATGGCGAAGTAGACCAGCAGCGGTAGGGCGATCCGGATCACGTCGACGGGGTGGTGGGTGATCTGGTGACGTTGGAGCGCGAACAACAGGACGATCGTGAACAGCAGGCCGTAGAGCGCGAGCGGTCCGATCCGCGGCAGGAACCGCTGCTCATACCAGTCAGCGCCGCGCGCTCTGATTGCGCCGCGGCGGGTGAGGTAACCGGCGGCGAGCGGGATCCCGAGGAAGATCAGCACGGTTCGGGCTACGGGCCAGAGGCCGATATCGAACCCCTGGGAGTGCAGGCCGAGCCATTTCGGCAGCAGCGTGATGTAGAAGTAGCCCAGCAGGCTGTAGGCGAGGATCTGAAAGATCGAGTTGATTGCGACCAGCACCGCGGTCGCTTCGCGGTCAGCGCAGGCTAGCTCTGACCAGATCAGCACCATCGCGATGCACCGGGCCAGACCGACGATGATCAGCCCGGTCCGGTAGGCCGGCTGATCGGGCAGCAGCAGCCATGCGAGCGCGAACATCAGCGCCGGGCCTATCAGCCAGTTGAGCACCAGGGAAGAGACAAACAGGCCCCGCTCGGCTTTCAGGCGCCCGAGCTCCTCATAGCGGACCCGGGCGAGCACCGGGTACATCATCAGCAGCAGACCGATCGCGATCGGCAGCGAGGTTCCGGTCACTTGGACGGAGCTGAGCGCATGGTTCAGGCGCGGGAAGATCGCGCCGAGCGCCAGCCCGGCGGCCATCGCGGCGATGATCCAGGCGGGAAGGAACCGGTCAAGCGTCGCGAGCTGCTCGATGACCGGCGGCGGGGGCTGCGCAGCCGGCGATTGCGCGGCTGTGCTCATCGCGCTGCGGATTCTATTGCTGTCAGCCGGTCGTCTACCCCGATGTCGAGCGTGCACACGCCCAACGGTTGGCCGCCATCGCCAAAGCCCTCGGCGACCCGGTCCGCCTGCAGCTGATCGACGTACTCAACAAACACGCCGGCAAGGTGTGCGTGTGTGAGCTCGTGCCCCTGTTCGATCTCTCCCAGCCGACCGTTTCCCATCATCTCAAAGTGCTTCGTGATGCCGGGATCGTGGGCTCGGAGCGCCAGGGCCTGTGGGCCTACTACTACGTAATTCCTGACGCTCTGAACGAGCTTTCCGCATGGCTGAGCTGACCGAGGACACTCGCGAGACCGTCCGCGAGCGCTACGCCAACGCGGCGAAAGCCGCAGAGGTCTACGACGTCGCCGAGAAGTGACGGTCCAACTCGTTGGCATACGAGCGGCCGAGGGACGTCGTGTGCTCAGCTAGCCAGTGACTGAACGCGATCTGACCGTGGGGCGGCTGATGCGAGATGAGTAGTCCGGCCATCAGCCCGCTGATCTCGTCGGGGGTGAGCACCACGTCGCCGATGAGCAGACCGAGCGCTCGTGCTGCGACGGTCATCAGCGCCGGCGGCAGCGGGATCACCGGTGCATGGGTACCGACCGCGGCCCGCACCATGGCGATCAGCTCGCTGAAGCGCATCAGTTCCGGGCCGGCGGCGTCGATCACCAGGTCATGACTTGATCCGGCGGCGTCGATGCAGATGCGCGCCAGATCATCGACGTGCACCGGTTGCACCGGGTAGGTGCCACTGCCGGGGATCGCGAAGGCCGGCAGGTGGCGCAGGATCCAAGCGATGTTGTTGACCAGCACGTCGCGGTCGCCGCCGAACAGCCAAGTCGGCCTGATGATCGCGTAGGACATCCCGGACTGGGCCAGCGCGTATTCGACCAGCGCCTTGCCGCGGAAGTAAGGCAGCGCCGCCTCGATCGAGGGGTTGGTGATGCTGACGTGGACGATCCGTCGCACGCCGGCGCGCTGGGCGGCGAAGAACAGCATCCGGGAGTTCTCGATCGCATTGGCAAAACTGGTTTGCCCACGGTCAAAACGAACCCAGTAGGTGTTGTACAGCGTGCGCACGCCGTCCAGGCTGCGAACCAACGCCGCGGGATCATCGAAGCGGTAGGCGGACGCCTCGACATGCTCTTGCAGCGGATGGTCGCGGTCGGGATGAAACGTCAACGTCCTCACCTGCCGGCCGGCGTCCAACAGCCGTTGCGCGATGTGGCTGCCCGAGTAGCTGAACGCTCCCGTCACCAGATCGGTCGACGTGTCCTGGCTCATCGGGTCTCTGCGCGTGGCGAGGGCAGGACGGCGTCGGCGAGGTCGGCCAGCCGCGTGGCGAGGTCAAGCAACGACTCAGCGCGGGAGCGGTCCTGCTGGAGGTGGCTGAGCATGTCGACTCCGAAGTAGGCCGCGACGATCCCGAAGGCCATGTCCCGCGGGGTCAGCAGGGACCTCAGCGCCGAGTCGCCGAGCAGGTGGTCGATCTTGTGCTCGACCAGCTCGATCCAGGGCTCGATCCGGGCTGCCACCGCGTTCCCGAGCTCCGGGTCCGAGACCCCGCCGGCGACCATCTCGCCCAGCGCCGTGACATATCCTCGGCGCTGGTCGTCGTCATAGATCCGGCGCGCCAGGCGCGCCAGCTCCGGCGCCGAAGCCGCAGCGTCCAGCTCCGGCCCGTATTCCTGCATCCGGCGATCGCTGACGAGGTCAAACGCGGCCAGCAGCGACGCCTGCACGCTCCCGAAGTGGTAGAAGATCAGCGCCTGGTTGAAGCCTCCCTCGTGCGCGATTGCGCGCGCGCTCGCCCCGGCAAAGCCCATCGCCTTCAAAGTCTCAAGCGCGGCCTCGGCGATCAACAGCTTGGTGCCGGACAGGCCGGCACCCTCATCAGACCTCTTCACGGCGAGGCGAACCGACCCGTTGTCTGGCTTCTCATCGTGCCAGTTTAGCAGTCGCTCAAAGCGACCGCTCAACAACGGAGTCGCTCGCAGTTACAAGCCTCGAGGTAGCTGCCACCGATCTGCCCGGGCACGGGCACTACCGCATTGCATGACCAGCGTTCGTGGCCATCTGGGAGCTCCCCGGAACGACGAGACCGGGGACCGAGCTCGGCGCGGCGAGGATCGCGATCGCGAGTGCGAGCAGCACGGCTGCGGTGCCCCAGGTCACCACGCGGCGCCAGGGAACGGTCTTCTCAAGCGCGATCAGTGCCGCGACCAGCGCCATCCAGGTAAGACTCATCACCCCGAGCGCGAACAGAGCCGCCATCAGCGCCCAGCAGCAGCCCAAGCACCAGCCGGCATGCCGCGAACCCATCTCCAGGGCGCCGAGTCGCCCGTCGCGCCAGGTCCCGACCAGGAACCCCAGAGGACTGCGGCACTTCGCCAGGCACACGTCTTTCAGCGGCGTGAGCTCGTAGAGCGCGGCCAGAGCCAGGACGCCGGCCGCGAGCCAGCGCCCGCCACTGCTCCAGGCCAGGTCGCCACCGAACAGGCTCCGGCCGAGGCGAAACACGCCGTAGGCTCCCAGGCCGGCGGCCCCCCACACGAGCAGATATCCGCTCGCGAACAGCAGCGGCCGGTCCGGCCCGCGCCGGTGCGTCATCCTCGCGTACAGCGCCACCGTCGGGGCGAGTGACGGGAACATCATCGCCGCCATCATCACCACCCAGATGCCCAAAAACCAGCCGAGCGCACCCAGGTCGGTGCCGGGCCCGGCGTCCATCCCGGACATCCGGTCAGCCGTCGCCCACCACGCCACCGCGGCCAAGGCCAACAACAGGGCGACGAGGCCCAGCCGCCCGCGGACCGCGCCGAACGCGTCGGCTAGTTCGCCTCGATCCGAGCTGTGTTCACCGCGGGCGGCCGATGCCGTCGCCGTCAGGCCGCCCACGAGAATTGCGAGGTCGAGAAGGCCGCATTGCCGTCGTACTGGATCCCGAACGCGTCGATCTTTGAGCGCGTCGCCCGCGCCACCGTCAGCTCCGAGCCGGCGGGATGGAAGACGCCGGTGAGCTTCACCGGCTCGCCCGTCTGCACCCCGAACGGCACTACATCCTCGATCTCGAAATCCACCGCGTCCCCGATCCGCACCGAGTGCCGCAAGCCGGTCTCCTCCACCTCGATCGAAGCCCGTTGCATCCCGAGGTTCTCGCCCACCAGCGGCCCCAGCGCCTCCATCGGGCCGCCCACCGCCCCCGAGAACACGGCGCCGAGCTTGTCGGCCTGCTCGTCGGAGGCGGCCGCGTCGATGAACACGCCCAAGCGCCAGTTGCCCTCGCTCATCACCTTTGGGGTATCCGCGACGGCGGCGACCGTCAGGCCGCTCACGTCGGTCCCCTCGACGTCGCCATCCTTGACGTTGAACACCAGCGTGACCTTGCACCGATCGTGCGTGGCGCCAAGCGCGAGCGAGGCCGTGCAGGGGCACACCACGTCACACGAGCACGTCTCAAAATATGACCCTTCGAGCTTCCAGGACATGCCGCCTCCTAGGTCGAGTCAGGGATGTAGGTCGATTCTCTACCGGGACGGACCGTCCGTCAACTGGGCCGGGTCAGGCCGTGGCCGGAATCGAGAACGCCTCGACCGCGTGGTACGTCGTGCTGGAGCCACGCGGCCTGAAGCCCAGGACATAGCGGCCGTCGAGCGCACCGTGCGGTCCAGTCAGGAGCTGGTGTCCCGCGGCGCTCGGGACGATCGTCAACGTGACCGGGCGCCCCCCGCGAGTGACGCTCGCTCGGGCGGAGGCGAGCAGGACCCCCGGGTCGGCCGCCGTCCGGGCGGTCCGGCTCTGCGCGCCGCGGGCCTTGGGGCTTGGCAGCACGAGGCCATGCACGTCGAGGCTGAGCTCGCCTGGGCCGAGGCCCGGAACAAGCACGGTCTCGGGGTCCCCGCTGGCCCCGACCGGAGGGCCGCCGGCCGGCCCCTGGGCCTGAAGACCGAGGAACCCCTCGCTGATCAGCAGCGAGACGAGCTTGTTGCCCTCGACCGGTTTGGCGTCGGGAAGGGTCGTGGTGAAGATCCGCTCGAACGTGACGGTGGAGTCCACGGTCACCTTCGCCACCTCGGTCGACGGCCCAGTGAACCCAGGCCGGCTGGCCTGTCCCGCGATGGTCACGTTCTTGAAGCGGCGAGTCCAAGGCTTCTTCCTGATGTTCGAGTAGCGGATGGTCGTCGTCCCCGAGAACGCGTTGTTCATCTTCGGACTGGCCGGCAGGGCCGTGAACACTGTGCCGCTCGGCTCGCTGGGCGTCCAGGGGAGGGGGCTGATCGGGTTGGCGTTGTCGCAGGTCACGTGAAACTGCGGCTGCCTCGAAGGCTCGGGGAGCGTCCAGCCGATGGAGATTGCCGGGTTGCTCTTGACGAGCAGCGGCTGGATGTACGGGCCGCCTGAGGTGTCCTCCATCGGCGTGTTGTCCGAATAGACCTGACACGAGGTGGTGGTGGTGAACGGCCCGCCGGGGAAGCTCGACCCCTGGACGTCGACCTGCCGCGCGTCTCCTCGAACGAGGACGTAGTGGGTCAGCGTCCTCGTGAACGAATGGTCGGGATGCAGCAGGATCGTCTCGTAGTCGTATGTCACCCACTGGTAGCCGGTGGTCGTGTCGAGACCATCGGGCGCGTTCGGCGCTAAGCGAAAATGCTGGGTGAAGGCATACGTGCCCTGGTAGGTCGTGAGGTACTGATAGCCGACCTCCTTGCTCCCCATCGCCACGGTCGGGACGATCGCGGCGACGAGCATCGCCGCCCCGAGACCGATCCACCCCCGTACGATTCTGGACCCGACGCGCCCCGTCATGCGAGGACGCTACCTCGTCGGGCAGGCTCAGTACAAGTCGACCGGGCTAGACGGTCTTCAGGCCGGGACGCCGGACAGGCGCTCGTGCACGAAGCGAACGACCATCGCTCCCTCTCCGACCGCGGTCGCGCACCGTTTGATCGATCCCGATCGGACGTCGCCGGCGGCGTAGATCCCGGGCACGCTGGTCTCGAGTAGACCCTCGGCGCCGGCCGAGGTGCCGGTAAGGACAAAGC
>JBOGYN010000430.1:0-17562 GCA_050696855.1 Solirubrobacteraceae bacterium
GTCTTCGGCCGCGCCGAAGGCACCCCATTCGCCACCTCCACGATCAGTCTCCGCGCCGGCAAGGCGTGGAGGCAGGCGAAGCTCGATCCGATCACTCTGCACGAGTGCCGCCACACGTTCGCGAGCCTGATGATCGCTGCTGGGGTGAACCCGAAGGCGCTCCAGACCTTCATGGGCCATTCGTCGATCACGGTCACGCTCGACCGCTACGGCCACCTGTTTCCCGGATCCGAAGGCGAGGCAGCCGTCCTGCTCGACACCTATCTTGCTGGATCGCATGAGCGTGCGCGCAGCGCCAGCATCGACACGAGCGGCTGTGGGCCAATCGTGGGCCAGTCGGGACCCTCGCGGAGCGGTCTTGAACGGTCTTGACCGTCATATTCGCGGGACTCTTCCACAGTCTCGCCACAGGGGAAACTGCCCGCATGGCGGTAGATTCCTCGGTAGTCAACGGAGAGGGGGGGATTCGAACCCCCGAAGGACCGAAAGGCCCTTACCGGTTTTCGAGACCGGCGCATTCAACCGCTCTGCCACCTCTCCAAGCGGATCGCCACAAGTTAGACGAAGGGCCTTGGCTACGTCCGGGATCAGAGCCCGACCGAACCGGGTCAGCGGCGCGAGGCGAAGAAAGAGCGCAGCAGGTCGGCGCAGTCCTCAGCCAGCAGACCCGACTCGACCTGAGGGCGGTGGTTGAGTGGACCCCGCCCACCCACGCCGAGTACGTCGAGCACGCTGCCGGCGGCCCCGGCCTTGGGATCGCTGGTCCCGATGACCACCCGGGGCACGCGCGAGAGCACGATCGCCCCGGCGCACATCGCACACGGCTCGAGCGTGACGTAGAGCACCGAGTCGAGCACGCGCCAGCTGCCCAGGGTTCGGGCGGCCTCGCGCAGGGCGATCATCTCGGCGTGGGCGGTGGGGTCGGCCCGGACCTCGCGCTCGTTGTGGCCCGTGCCGACCACCTCGCCGTCGTGCACGACCACGGCTCCTACCGGAATGTCATCGTGCGCGAGCGCGCGCGTGGCCTCGCGCAGCGCCAGGCGCATGAAGTATTCGTCGCGAGGAAAGAATTTCACCGTCGAAGCTTTCGGGAGATATCGGTACCGTTCACCAATGGGGCAACTTCGGATTCTCCGATGATGTCTTAAGCGTCAGCCAGCGGCGCGGCGATCCAGGCCGTGTCAGGCGCCCAGATCTGCGCATGGCTATTTTCTCCCTCGAATCGGGTCTGATCCGCGTCGCGCTGGCGACCCTGAGCGTCTTTGCCCTGAGCTCGGTGTGGGCACCGGCCCCGGCCCGAGCCGGCCTGCCCCGAAACTCCGCCTACGTACCGCACCAGGTACTGGTCGGTTACGCCCCTGGTCCGATTGCGGCGGTGACCGCCCAGGTCGAGACTCGGATGGGGTTCCGGGCGGCCCCCGGTGGCCCTTCCGGCCCCCATTCGCGGCTGCTCCGCCTGCCTCGGGGCGAGAGCGTCGCGGCCGCTGTCCGGCGCCTGCGCCATCAGGCCGGGGTCGCCTATGCCGAGCCCGACTACATCGCCCACCAGGCCGGAGCTTTCTATCCCGACGATCGCGGCCGCTCGGGTCAGTACCAGGGGTGGGAGAAGATGCAGTGGAACCTCCTGCCCGGCACCGGCGTCGACGCCCCCCAAGCATGGGCCAATCTCCTCGCCGACCACCGTCCCGGTGGGCGCGGTGTGGTGGTCGCGATCCTCGACACCGGGGTCGCCTATCGCAACTGGAGGCAGTTCCGCCGATCGCCGGACTTCACGAGCACGCGCTTCGTCGCGCCCCACGACTTCGTGAGTCACAACCGCTATCCGCTCGACCGCAACGGGCACGGGACGTTCGTCGCCGGGATCGTCGCTGAGGGCACCAACAACAAGGTCGCGCTGACCGGGATGGCCTACGGGGCCTCGATCATGCCGGTCCGGATCCTGGACGCCAGTGGCCTCGGTGATGAGGCAACGATCGCGCGAGGGATCCGCTTCGCGGTGACCCACGGCGCCCAGGTGATCAACCTCAGCCTCGAGTTCCTGCCCAACGAAGTCTCCTCGGCCTCCGACATTCCCGAGATCGTCAGCGCGCTCAACTTCGCGCGCTCGCGCGGAGTGACCGTCGTCGGCGCGTCGGGCAACGACCAGAGCAACCAGATTGCGTACCCGGCGCGGGTCAGCAACGTGATCTCGGTGGGCGCCACCACTCGCGATCTCTGCCTCGCCGACTACTCCAACGGCGGCACCGGGCTCGACCTCGTGGCGCCCGGCGGCGGCAGCGACGCGATCATGCCGTCCGATCCGCGCTGCCATCCCGACCGCAGCCTGCCCGCGATCTTCCAGCTGACCCTGACCGACACGCCCCACTGGGGCCGCTTTGGCTACCCGGGTTACTACATCGGCACCTCGATGTCGGCCCCCGAGGTGGCGGCCACCGCGGCGCTGGTCATCGCCGGCGGCGTCCTCGGCCCTCACCCCAAGCCGACCCAGATTCTGGCCCATCTCGAACAGACGACTACGCCGCTCGGCTGCCCGCAGCCCACCACACCCCCCGGTTGTCCTCGTGGACAAAGCGCCGACTACGGCTATGGGCTGCTCAACGCGGGTGCGGCCACCGCGCCTCACCCCGTCCCGGCGCTCGGCGGCTGACCGGGGCGCGGCCGACCGCGGCCGGCCCGGGGCACCGCTAGGTGGTCCTGACGATCAGCACCGAGCAGGGCGCGTGGTGCGAGATCTTGTTGGGCACCGAGCCGAGCAGAAAGCGTGTGGCGCCGGTCATGCCCTTGTTGCCGACCACGATCAGATCGGAGTGCTGCTCCTCGGCGACGTCAAGGATGGCATCGGCGGCGTCACCGACCCGAGCTACGGTCTCGACCTGCGCCACTCCCGCGTCGCGCGCGGTCTGCGCGGCCGATTCGAGCAGGGCTAGCACATCCTCACGGGGATTGACCGCCCACTGGACGTCCTGGGGCGCGGCTAAGCGCTCGATTCGCAGTCGCCCTTCGGGCACCGGCTCGTAGGCGCTGACGACTGTCAGTCGCGCCCCGAGAGCCTGGGCAATCTCGACTGCCTGGCCGACCGCGACGGCCGCCGTATCTGAGCCGTCGGTCCCGACGATGATCGCTTGCACCATGCCGCCAATCTAACGGCGGCCTCAGGCCAGGCGTGTGATGGCGATCACGATCCCGGCCAACACGAAGACGACGATCGCGGCCTGGGTCCAGAAGAAAAGTCTCGGCATGGAGACCAAAGCTATCGTCCCGGTATGGCGGAGTCCCTCCCTCCGGCGCTCAGGGCAGTCAGCGATGCCGTGCTCGCGGTCGCCTCCCAGCACTCGGTGGACCAGGTTCTGCAGCGACTTGTCGAGGCGGCCCGGGAGCTGGTCAGCGCCCGCTACGCGGCGCTCGGGATCCCCGATGGGGGTGGGGGCTTTCGCCGTTTCCTGGTCGCCGGGATGAGCGATGAGCTCGTGGCCGCGATGGGCCCGCTGCCGCGCACCCACGGCATGCTGGGGGCGATACTCGAGACCCGCGGCGCCTACCGGACCCCCGACATCCACGAGGATTCGCGCTTCCGGGGGTGGTGGCCGCGTGAGCACCCCGACATGCGCTCGTTCCTCGGGGTGCCGATCCGCGCCCGCGACGAGGTCATCGGCGCTTTCTATCTGACCGAGAAGCAGGGCGAAGCGGTCTTCGACGGCCGCGACCAGGAGCTGATCGAGCTGCTCGCCGCCCACGCCGCGATCGCCATCACCAACGCCCGCCTGCTCGAGCGCAGCCGCGAGCTCTCGATCCTCTCCGAGCGCAACCGGCTCGCGCTCGAGCTCCACGACGTGGTCAGCCAGACGCTCTTCAGCCTCAATCTCAGCGCTGACTCAGCCGCCACCCTGCTGGAGCGCGACCCAGCGGCCGCCGCCGTTCAGCTGGCCCGGGTGCGCGAACTCTCGAGGGAGGCGTTGGCCGAGCTGCGGTCGCTGATCTTCGGCCTGCGACCCGCTGACCTCGCCAGTGACGGCCTCGAGGGTGCGCTCAGCAAGGAGGTGGAGATGCTCGGCCGCGTGCACGGGATCGACGTCCGGCTGCGCGCCGACTGCCCAGGTCCGCCCATCGGGGATGGCGACGACGCTGCCCAGCGCGCCGTCGAGGTGCTGCGGATCGCCCACGAGGCGCTGCACAACGCCGTCCGTCACGCCTCCGCCCAGCACGTGACCGTCCGTCTGGACGGGCATGGCCCCGAGCTACGGGTCGAGGTCGCCGACGACGGCATCGGCTTTGACCCCGACGACCCGGAGCTGCGCTCCCACCACCTGGGGCTGACCTCGATGGAGGAGCGCGCCCGAGAGCTCGGAGGTCGGCTCGAGCTGCGCTCGGCGCCCGGCGCCGGGACCACCGTCACCCTCGAGGTGCCGCGCCAGGACGTGACCCGGCTGTGACCGAGGACGCCATCCGGGTCCTGATCGTCGACGACCACGCCGTCGTCCGCGAGGGGCTGAGAACGTTTCTGGAACTTCAGGACGGGATCGAGGTGGCGGGGGAGGCCGCCGACGGTGACGAGGCGGTGGCTGCCGCCGAGCGCCTCGGGCCCGACGTGATCCTCATGGACCTGGTGATGCCCCGGCGCGACGGGGTGAGCGCGATGCGGGCGCTCCGCGAGCGCGCCCCGCGCGCTCGGGTGATCGTTCTGACCAGCTTCCTCGACGACGGGCGCCTGATGCCCGCGCTGCAGGCCGGGGCGGCCGGTTACCTGCTCAAGGACGTGGAGCCCTCCGAGCTGGCGCGCGCGGTCCGCAGCGCCCACGCCGGAGAGGCCATGATCGATCCCACGGTCGCCGCTCGCCTGCTGCACACGCTCTCAGACCCCCAGGCCCGGGCGGCCAGCGGTGAGCAGCTGACCCGACGCGAGCGCGAGGTCCTGTCCCTGATCGTCGCGGGACGCTCCAACAAGCGGATTGCCCGGGAGCTCGAGATCGCCGAGAAGACCGTCAAGACCCACGTCGGTCACGTCCTGGCCAAGCTCGGGGTCGCCGACCGCACGCAGGCCGCCCTGCTCGCCGTGCGCAGCGGGCTCGTCGAGGGTCCCAGACCGGGGTCCTAGGACCAATTGCCGCTGGAAAGCGGGACCGCCGCGCCCCTAGCGTGACGTCCATGCCTACAGCAATCATCACCGGCGCCTCGCGCGGTCTCGGACTGGCCCTCGCGCGGGAGCTCGCCCACCACCACTGGCGGCTGGTCCTCGACGCCCGCGGTGAGCACGCCCTGGTCGCCGCCGCAACCGAGCTCGGCCAGGACACCGAGGTCGTGGCCATTCCCGGCGACGTCACCGACGCGTGGCACCGCGGCGCGCTGATCGCCGCCGCCGAAGGCCCGATCGACGCCCTGGTCAACAACGCCAGTGCGCTTGGCCCCAGCCCCCAGCCCGCGCTGGCCGATTACGACCTGGCGGTGCTCGAGCGCGTCTATCGCGTCAACGTCCACGCGCCGCTCGCGCTCGTGCAGCTTGCCCTGCCCTGCATCCCGGCCGGCGGGCGGATCCTCAATGTCACCTCCGACGCCGCCACCGAGCCCTACCCAGGCTGGGGCGGGTACGGATCCTCCAAGGCGGCGCTGGAGCAGATGACAGCGATCCTGGCCGCCGAGCAGCCTGGCCTCCGCGTATACGCGGTCGACCCCGGTGACATGCGCACCCAGATGCACCAGCAGGCCTTCCCCGACGAGGACATCTCCGATCGCCCGCCCCCCGAGGAGAGCGTCCCCGGACTGCTCGAACTGCTCGAGGGGGACCTGGCCAGCGGCCGTTACCCCGCCAAGGAGATCGTCGCCGTGGGAACGGGAGCACTGGCCGGATGAGCGCTCTGGCCTTCGAGCTGCCCGAGGCTCTGGAGGCGACCAGCCCGCCCGAGACCCGGGGTGTCGCCCGCGACGAGGTGCCGCTGCTGGTGGCCGACCGCCGCGATGGCTCGATCACCCATGAGCGCTTTGCCCGTCTCCCCGAGATCCTGGCCCCGGGCGATCTGGTGGTGATCAACGTCTCGGCCACGTTGCCGGCTGCCGTCCCCGGTCGTCGTTCCGGGGGGGCCGCGGTCCGCGTCCACTTCGCCACCGCGGCGCCGGAGCTCGACGAACGCTGGCGGGTCGTCGAGTTGCGCAGCCCCGATGGGTCGCGGCCCGAGCGCGGGCGCGCGGGAGAGACGATCAGCTTCGGAGATGCCGAGCTCGAGCTGGTCGCGCCCTACGCGTCGGGAACGCGGCTGATGCTCGCGCGGCTCCGCGGCGGCCTCGAGGTCTCAGAGCTCCTCGCCCGTCACGGAGAGCCGATCCGGTACGGCTACGTAGCCCAGCCGTGGCCGCTCTCGGCGTATCAGAACGTCTATGCGATCACCCCCGGCAGCGCCGAGATGCCCAGCGCCGGGCGCCCGTTCACCGCGCGTCTGATCGCCGAACTGGTCGCCCGCGGGATCGCGATGGCCCCGATCACGCTGCACACCGGAGTCTCCTCCCCCGAGCGCCACGAGCCCCCGTTCCCCGAGCAGTACGAGGTGCCGGTGGCGACCGCGCGGCACGTCAACGCCACCCGGGCCGGCGGCGGACGCGTGATCGCCGTCGGCACGACGGTCGTGCGGGCGCTGGAGACGGTTGCCCGGGATGACGGCACGGTCGACCCCGGCTCGGGCTGGACGGCCCTCGTGATCGAGCCCGGACGCGGAGTGAGCAGCGTGAACGGGCTGATCACCGGCTGGCACGAGCCGCAGGCCTCGCATCTGAACATGCTGGCCGCGATCGCCGGCCCGGACCTGCTCGAGCGCTCCTACCAGGCCGGGCTTCAGCGTGGGTATCTATGGCACGAGTTCGGCGACAGCCATTTGATCCTCGCGCCGGCCGCCGCCTGATCCCAGAGGAGTCCGACGCCGGGCCGAGGACCTCTCCGGTGAGCACTAGCCCATGAGATCGTCGTGCGAGAGGTCGTCGAGCAGCCCGATTGCCCGCGGCTCGCGGCCGGGTTCGATCAGGACAGCGCCGCCCGGCCAGTAGGGGTGAGGCGGGGTCGCCCGGTCCACCAGCAGGGCGTCGTACAGCCAGGATCCGCAATTGAGCAGGCGGGCTCCACCGTCCCCGGTTTGCCAGAGCTCGGCGCGGTCGCCGGCCAGCGGCCCGCGGCGATGGACGTGACCGAAGATCACCCAGTCGGCGTCGATGCCCAGCCCGGTGATCACGCGGCCGAGGGCGGGCAGCGACGCGTGGCGCATCTGGGCGTCGAGCAGCGCGGCCGAGACCGGGGCTAGGCCGGCATTCATCAGCAGCGGCCCCAGGCGCGGCATCGCGGCGGCCTTGAGCCGGTGGGCAGCGGTGTCGACGGCGGCGCCCAGTGGCTGGCGCACCGCCCGCTGCCAGCGGGTGTCGCGACGGGGCGCGCGAAGGCGACCGAGCTCGTACCCAATCGGACTGACACGATCGCCCGGGTCGCGTCGGAGCCGGCCCCGCGGCAGCCCAATCGCCGAATCGGGAATCAGGTGGCGGTCGAGGTAGTGACCGTGGGTGGCGTAGACGCGCTCGCTCAGCCACACGCCCGGGTAATTGACTCGCACCGCGGTCGGACCGAGCCACGAGACCACCCGGCCCAGGGCCCGTGTGGCCTGCGGCTCCACGGCGCTGGACACCGACAGAGCAGTGCCCTGAGCGCGAACCCAGGCGCGGATCAGCGGTGCGTCGTGGTTGCCGGGCACCAACACGATCTCGCGCCCGGCTCCGTTGCCCATCCGCTCGCCGATCGCCCGCAGCACCGGTTCGGTGGCGGCGAGCGGCCGCCGCGGGTGGCGGGTCATCAACTCGGCCGAGTCACCGAGCAGGACGAGCCGTTCGACGTCCGAGAGGGCGTCGAGCAGGCGCTCGAGGGCCGGCGGCCGGCGCAGAACGTCGCGGCGGCCGCGGTTGCCGAGGTGCAGATCGGAGATGACAAGCGTGCGCACGGCCGGCGCACGATATCCGCCCCGGTCAGACCGACCCGGCCTGCGAACGAGACCCGAGGGGACCCGGACTACGCCGTGACGAGCGTCTCGAAATGCAGGGCGGCGCCGCGGGCGATCACCAGGACCGGGGAGGTGGCCTCCTCGATCGCGTTCTGCGAGTGTGAGCTGAGGACCACGTGACCGGCGGGCGCCTCGGCGCGAGAGCCCACGATCAGCAGGTCGACGCCGTGCTCGCGGTCGACCACGGTCGCGCCGAGGCGACCGGCGAGCGAGAAGGCGGTCTCGATCGCGGCCTCGTCGGCCGAGCCCGGGAGGACACCGATCGTGGCGATCTCGCCGTGCCGGGAGGACTGATAGCCAGCCGGCGCGATGGCCACCGCGGCGGGTCCGCGCTCGAGCAGGCTCTGCGCCGAGCGGCCGATCGAAACGTGACCGTTGCTGGTCCGGTACTCAGAGCCAAAGACGATGATGTCGGCCTGCTCCTGTCGAGCGAGCCAGCCGAGACCCTCACCGGTGGAGGCGTTGACCACCACACGGCGCTGCACCGTCGAGTCGTCGAGCCACTGGGCGCCGCGCTCGAGCCGCGCCTGCGCGGCGTGCCCCTCCACCTGCTCGTGGTCGGGCCGCTGACGCGTCGAGTGACGCACGTAGGCGAGGGTCAACTCGCTCCCGAGCTCGCCGAGGACGCGGCCGAGCATGAGCGCGTCGTGGTCGTTGAGTGAATCGTCGTAGGAGACGATCGCGTGCAGTGCCATCTACCTGCTCCTCGTGAAATTGGGCGAAGAAAAGTTGGGCTCGGCCTGCGAGTTCACCGCGATTATCGGAGCCACCTTCTATCAGCACTAATGACGTTGATCATCGTTCGGATAAGATTTGCTAATGCTGACCCTGTCCCGTCTTCAGGTGCTCTGTGAAGTGATCTCGCGGGGCTCGTTCTCGGGCGCGGCCGAGGCCCTCTCCTACACCCAGTCGGCGATCTCGCAGTCGGTGGCGAGACTTGAAGCCGAGACCGGTGCCACCCTGGTCGTCCGCGACCGCAGGGGAGTGCGGGCCACCGCGGCCGGGGCGACGCTGGTCGCCCACGCGGAGGCGATCTTCGCCTCCGTGGAGGCCGCCGAGACGGAGCTCGCCGCGGTCCTCGGCGTGCGCTCCGGACGCCTGCGCGTGGCTTCGTTCCCGTCGGCCGGGGCGACGTTGATGCCACTCGCGGTGGCCCGCTTTCGCTCGGCCCATCCCGATGTGGAGCTGACCCTGGCCGAAGGTGAACCCGAGCAGATCGGCCCTCGGCTGCGCGCCGGCGAGTTCGACCTCGCCCTGCTGTTCGAGTTCCCGGGCGTACGCGAGCGGCCGGGCCCCGGGCTGCGGTCGGTGATGCTGCTCGAGGACCCGATGCACGTCGCGCTGCCCGTCGATCACTCGCTGGTGGCCAAGCGCGCTCTGTCACTCGCCGATCTGCGCGACCAGCACTGGGTCCAGACCTCGGCCGCGAGCCCGTGTGCGCGCCACGTGGTGCGCTCGTGTCTGGCCGCCGGCTTTGAGCCCTACGTCGCCTTCGAGTCAGACGACTACGAGACGGTCCAGGGCCTGGTGGCCGCGGGAGTCGGCGTGGCGCTGATCCCGCGCCTGGCCCTGACCCGCGTGCATTCGGGCATCGTGGTCCGGGCCCTGGCTCCTCAGAGTCCCACCCGCAAGGTCACCGTCGCCACCATGTCCGGCCCCGGAGTCGCGCCGGCCGCTCGCTCGATGATCGGAGTCTTGGGTGACGTCGCGCGCCGCTACACCAATACCTCCCCGACCTCCTGAGCCGCCGACGCGGGGCGCGACGAACTCGCTCGTGTCTACGAGCGGGCAGCCAGGACGGCAGCGAGCTCGTCGGCCTGGTGGCCCATGACCAGCGGCCGGATCGCGCGCTCGAGCGGACGGGCCAGGATTCCGATCGGGCCCGGGTCTACCGCCAGCGTGTAGATCGCCCGGGTCCGTTCCGGTCCCAGCGACTCGAGCTGCCAGCCGCCCTCCATCGCGTCCAGGTCATCGGACTCCACGAGCTCAAACCCCATCCGGTTCGGCGGCTGGTAGGCGACGCGCACGCGGCAGCGGACCTTCTTGAGCTTGGCGTCGTTGACCGTGTCGCAGATCAGCGGCCGCCCTTCCCCGTCGCGCTCCACCACCTCCACCGCGGTGAGCGTTCGCTGCCACTCGGGGGCGCGCTCGATGTCGGCCACCACTGCCCAGCATCGCTCAAGCGCAGCCGGGATGTCAGCCGAGCAGGAACCCTTGAGCAGCGTCATGGCCGAGCTCTGCGGTTCATACCGGAAGTCAGCTGCGCACCGGCCGGGCGTGGAGGCGGGTCACACCGCCGGTCGTGTCAATGACCCGCAGCACCACGGCGGTGCTGCCGTGGCGGATGGCCCGTGACTGACGCCCCGATCGGGCCGCCAGCCCCGGCGGTGAGAGGGTGACCCTGAGGGTGTGAAAGCCGCGGTGCAAAATCAGGGAAAAGCCGCCCGGGGTCCGGTGAGCGGCAAAGGCCGGCCGGGCACCGCTCGGTGCGCGCACGGCCAGGCCGCGGGTCGACGCCGCGCGCAGGCCGGCGGGGAGGCTGATGACCAGCTCGCGCACAGGAGGGGCACCCCGGCCGGCGGCGACGGTGAAGGCGAGGACGGGTCCATGCGGCCCATTACCGGCCAGCGTGGTGGCGAGGATGCGGGTCGCGCCGCCGACCTGCCACGAGAACGACGTGGTCGCGGCCGAAGCCGAGGAGTCGTGGGCGGCGACCGTGACCGAGTACGTGCCGGCGAGGCGCGGTCGGCCGGTGACGATTCCGGTGCTGGCGTTGAGGGCGAGGCCGGGCGGGAGGCCACGAGCCGAGAACTGAAGGCCGGCTCCCGGCACGTCGGCGGCCCGCAGCCGCAGCGACACGGTCGCGCGGGCGGCCGAGCGCTGGCTCGGTGGGGTGACCAGCCGAAGGCTCTGGGCGCAGAGCGCGGGCACCAGCGCGGCGGCGTTCGCTGAGCCGAGGCCGGTGGCTTCGTCGTAGCGGGGCCCGGCCGCATAGCGGCCGCCATTGGTCCCGGCGAAGTCGTTGTTGCCGCTCTGCACGTCATTGAAGGTGCCGGCGTAGTCGGCGCTCGCCGATCGGTAGAGGGCCGGGATCGCGTCGCCCAGCGGGGCCCGGCCGCACGCCGGAGAGGAATCCGCGAGCGCAACCAGGGCCGCCCAGACGGGCGCCGCTCCGCTCGTCCCACCGATCACCTGCCACCCGGCCGTCTGCCCCGGGCTGGTGCCCGAGCCGTTCCAGTAGATCACGTACCCGGTGGCCGGATTGGCATCGGCGGCGACGTCGGGTACCTGGCGGCAATAGCCGCCGGGGGCGCCGCACTGGGCTCCGTTGGCTCCCGCAGCGAGCACGTTGAGTCCAAGGCTGGCGTTGAACTGGCCGCCCGGCATCGTCCACAGGCCAGAAATGCCACCGCCCCCGGCGCCCGGCTGGAGCAGGCTTCCGGCTACGTTGCCACCGTCGTTCCAGACGCTCTCGCCCGGCCGCGGGCCGAGCGACGACAGCGTCGTACCCCCGACCCCCATGACCAGGGGCTGGCTCGACGGGTCATCGACGGCAAGCTGGGTCTGCGGCAGTCCGCCGCCCGCGTTGCAGTCCTCGGATCCGCTATCGCCCGAAGCGGCCACGATCGTCTGGCCCTGGGCGGCGGCCTGCTCGAACAGCGTGTTCTCGGCCCGGGCATCAGAGACGCCAAGCTGCGCCTCGCATTCCCCCCAGGACACACTCACCACCTGGGCGCGATCCTGATTGATGATCGCCGAGAACGTGTCATAGGGGCCCGACCCCGGACTGCCCGAATTCGAGTTGGGACCCGTGTAGACGATCACGTTCGCCGCCGGGGCCAGGCCGATCAGGTTCTCGATGTCCAGGGCGGCCTCGCCGCTACCCACTCCGCTGCCGGCGCCGCCGTCGACGGGCACGTAGCTCAGGGCGGTCTGCAGTCCGTAACAGGACTGGTAGCTGGCGAGGTCGCTCGAGCTGACGGGCTCGAGCTCGTACATGGCCACCGTCGTTCCGGCGCCCCGGTTACCCCCCTGGTAGAGGCCCGGGAAGCCGTAGGCGGAGGCGATCTGATCCGCCGTGTAGGCGTGCTGTGCGGTCGCGGTTGAGCGCGCGGCCGAGCAGGGCTGCGGGCCGCTGGTGGCGGCGTGGGGTGTGACCGGCGCCTGGGGTGTGACCGGCGCCGCGCTCCCGGGGGCACCCGGACGCCGGGGCGCCCGGGCCAGGAGCGGCCGGCGCCGCGACACGGTGTTCAGCCCGATCACCGACTGCACGACCGCGGCGATCCGGGCCGGGACGGCACGGGCGGCGCCGGTCACCAGCGCCGTCCGCCCGCGGCTGAGGGAGAGGCGGTGCAGCGGGATCCGGAGGCCGTGCTCGAGCGCGCCCGCACTGGCCCAGACCGGGATCGAGAGCGCCCCGGCGCTGACCGGGCCCGGGGTCAGGCCCCGGGCGCGCAGCCAGCTCCGGACCAAGGCGATCTGGCCCGATGCGGCCCCGAAGCGGCGAGCGAACTGGGCTGGGGTGAGGAAGTGGCGATACAGGCTCGTGCCCGGCGTCGAGACGGCCCGCGCGTAGGCGGCCAGGGCCCGGGGATCGCGGGGCGCGAGCGTGAAGGTGACGTGCAGTCGCGTCCGCGGCGGCGGCCGTCCGACCGCCAGTGCGGTGCGCGGGACGCTCGCCGCCCCGCCGATCCGCAGCGTGGCGGCCGTCGCCGCCGACGCCGGCACCAGTGCCAGCACCGCCAGCGCGCCCGCGGCGCGCACCACTCTCTGTCTGGGCCCCGCCATCGGCGGGTCGGATGTTATGGGTACTGCGGCGCGGTCGGCCCCGGTGGAGCTCAGGTCGAGCGGGCGAGCCGGGACCGCAGCCGCTCCTTGAGCGCCGGCCACTCGTCGTCGATCACCGAGTAGTAGGCCGAATCGCGCGCGCCGCCGTCGCGCACGACCATGTGCTTGCGCAGGATGCCCTCGAAGCGGGCCCCGAGCGCGAGCAGCGCCCCTCGGGAGCGCTCGTTGCGGGCATCGGTCTTGAACTCGACCCGCCGCAGGCCGACGCGCTCGAACGCGTGCTCGAGGAGCAGGAGCTTGGTCTCGACGTTGACCCCGGTCGCCCAGGCCGGACGGGTAACCCAGGTCCAGCCGATCTCGGCTCGCAGGTGCTCGAAGCGCAGCTCCAGGAAACGCGTGCTGCCGAGCACCGCACCCGACTCGGCCGAGACGATCGCGTAGGGCACCTCGCGACCTTGCTCGGCCGAGGCCAGGCTGGTCTTCAGCCAGTCGCGCAACGCGCCGTGAGAGGCCGCCATGTCGATCGGCATCCAGGCGAACATCTCGGGGTCGGTGGCGGCCGCCTGGAGCCCCGGCTCGTGCTCGGCGGCGAGCGGCTCGACCACCACCAGGTGACCGGCGAAGCGCCCGCTCAGATCAGCGGCGACGGGGGGCGAGGACCGGTCGGGCACGCCTGCAAAGATAGCTCCGGGCGCGTGAATCTCGGGGCCTCGGCGGCGGGAGCTACGATGTCGAGTCATGGGAGCCGTCGCTGACACGCTGCCGTTTCCCGTCTCCGATCCGTTCGCGGCTGAGATGGAAAATCACCGGCGCGAGCTGACCGGTTACTGCTACCGGATGCTCGGCGCGGGCTCGGAGGCCGAAGACGCCGTGCAGGAGACCTTCCTCCGTGCCTGGCGCGGCCGGGGCGGCTTTGAGCGCCGCGCCACGCTGCGTTCGTGGCTGTATCGGATCGCCACCAACGTCTGCCTCGACATGCCCCAGCGTCCCCAGCGTCGGGCGCGTCCGATGGACCTCGTCTCGCCCGCGACCACCGAGACCGCCGTGCTCGGCTTTCGGCCCGACGAGCACTGGGTGCAGCCGGTGGCTGACGCGCGCGTGCTGCCCGAGGGCGGTGATCCGGCCGAGTTGACCAGTCTGCGGGAGTCGATCCGGCTCGCCTTCGTCGCCGCCCTGCAGTTCCTGCCGCCCCGGCAGCGAGTTGTTCTGATCCTCCGCGAGGTCCTGCACTGGCAGGCCAGCGAGGTCGCCGAGCTGCTCGAGACGACCACGGCCTCGGTCAACAGCGCGCTGCAGAGGGCCCGCGCCACGCTCGATCAGCTCGATCTCGACGGCGACGAACCCGAATTGGACGCGGTCGACGAGGAGCTCCTCGCGCGTTACGTAACCGCCTTTGAGGACTACGACATCGAGACCTTCGTCTCCCTGCTGCGCGAGGACGCGGCCTTCTCGATGCCGCCCCACGCCCTATGGCTGCGCGGCCCCCTGGAGGTGAGCCGCTGGATGCTCGGTCCCGGGATCGGATGCCAGGGCAGCCGGCTGATCGCCACCCGGGCCAACGGCGGTCCGGCCTACGCCAGCTACAAGATCGATCCCGCCGGCGGCCACGCGCCGTGGTCGATCCAGGTGGTCGAACTCAAGGACGGGCAGGTGACGGGCATCCACAACTACCTCAACACGAATCTCTTCGAGTCGTTCGGAGTGCCGCTGCACCTCGACGACTAGCGTCGTGCCCCGCCGGGACGGCGCCCGGCGCTCGTTGCGCGCGTCGGCCTGGCTTTCAGCTCGCGACGACGGGCTTGCGAGCGTACATTCCCGCGTCGGCGCGACGGAGCGCCGAGCGGATGTCCTCGCCGGGCTCGACGAACGCCGTACCGATGCTCGCGGCCACCTGGCGGGGCTGACCCGCCAACATGATCGGCTCGCCGAGGGCGCCCTCGATCCGCCCGAGCAACGCGGTCGCGGCGGCGGGTGATTCATCGATCTCGGCCAGGACCACGAACTCGTCCGGCCCGACCCTGGCCACGGTGTCCTCGGCGCGGACGGCGTCCATCATCCGCTCGGCGACGGCGATCAGCACGTCGTCGCCGACGGCGTGGCCGTGGAAGTCATTGATGCGCGTGAAGTTGTCCACGTCGACCACGGCGAGCAGGATCTGGCCGCCGTAACGCGTCTGGCGGGCGGAGGCCTGAGACAGGCGGTCGGAGAGCACGAGCCGATGGACGGCGCCGGTCAGCATGTCGCGGGAGGCGAACTGGCTGAGTTCGACGGCCACCCGGAGCTCGATTTGCGCGCTGACCTGCTCGGCGAGATCCTCCATCAGTGTCACCTGCTCGGCTGAGACCTCGGCCGGGACGGTGTCAAACGCGCACAGCGTTCCGATCACGATTCCGTCGGAGGTGCGTAGCGGAACCGAGACGTAGAGGCGGACGGGGTCCGGGCCGTCCACGAACGAGCTGTAGCCGAAGCGGTCGTCTTCGCTCGCATCGGCGCACACGACGCGCTCCTCGCTGTCGACGACCAGACGGCACATCGAGTCGGCGCGCGAATGGGCGCCGAGCGGGGCGTTGACCGAGGCAACCCGACGCTGGAACTCTTCGTCCAGGATGTGGACGGCGGCCGTGTTGGCTCCGGCGACATAGGCAGCGATCCGGCACAGGCCAGTGAGCTCCGGATCGCCGGCGCGATCGATCACCCCGAGTCGGGCGATGGCGGCCTTGCGCCGATCAGTAACCACGTCGTCGACAAGCATCCTCGGTTCCATCGGCACGCGAGCGGGCGCGCTTGAGCGGGAATCGAGATGACCGTCCGACGTTCGGTCAGGCGCTGGGGCCGCCGCCACCCAGGAAGGACTCGATGAACTCGGGCTTGGCCGAGAGCTCGGGCGGCGTGCCCTCCATCCGTACCTGGCCGCCGCCCAGGACGTAGGTCCGGTCTGAGATCTCGAGCACGGCTCGCGCGCGCTGCTCGACCACGAGGACCGAGGCGCCGGTGCTGGCCAGCTGGCGGACGTGTTCGTGGAGCACCGTGTTGGCGATGATCGGGGCCAGGTTTGCGGTCGGCTCGTCGAGTACCACCAGCGCGGGCTCCAGCATCAGCGCACGCCCCATCGCGAGCATCTTGCGCTCGCCGCCGCTGAGCTTGCCGGCCCGGCGCCCGGCCATCCGGGCGAGCTGCGGGAACACGCCCATGACGTGCTCGACGCGCGCGGACACCTGACGCTGCTTAAGTAGATAGCCGCCCATCTCCAGGTTCTCGCGCACGGTCAGGGGCGCGAACACGTCATCGATCTGGGGTACGTAGCCGACCCCGATGCGGGCCACGTTCTCCGACGGCCAGCCGGTTACATCGCGACCGCCGACCAGCACGCGTCCCGAGAAGACCTCGACCAAGCCGACGATGCTCTTGAGCAGCGTGCTCTTGCCCGATCCGTTGGGCCCGACGATCGAGACCACCTCGGCCGGCGCCACCGAAATCGACACCTCGTGGACGACCGGGCTCCCCTGATACCCGGCGGTCAGGGCCTCCGTGCGCAGCTCGATGCCCTCCACGCGGCCGGTGCTCGGGGCGGACGCCGGGTGCAGGTCAGCCGACAAGGTAGGCCTCCACGACCTCTTCCTTGGCCCGCAGAGCCGCCATCGTGCCCTGTGCCAGGACCTGACCCTCGGCGAGCACGAAGACGGGGTCGCAGAACTCGTCCATGATGGATAGCTCGTGCTCGACCATGATCACCGTGGTGCCCTCGGCACAGAGCGAGACCAAGAGCATGCCGATCTGGTGGGCCAGGCGAGGGTGGACCCCGGCCATCGGCTCGTCGAGGAGCAGGACCTCGGGCTCGGCCATCAACGCGCGCATGATCTCCACAAGTCGTCGCTGTCCGCCGCTGAGCTCGCCCGCATAGCGATCGGCGAGGGGGAGGAGACCGAATCGCTCGAGGGTCGCGCGGGCCCGCTCGATTCCCGTCGTCTCCTGGGCGCCCCAGTACCGGCTGCCGAGCACGGCGCCGCGGAAGCTCTCGCCGCGCTGCCCCGGGATCGCGGCGAGCAGGTTCTCGATCACGGTCAGGTGCTTGAACTCGCTCGCCAGCTGAAAGGTCCGAACCAGGCCCTGCCGGGCGCGGCGATAGGCCGGCAAAGCAGTCACGTCCTCTCCGCGCAAGAGGATCCGCCCCTCGGTGGCGGGCAGGGTTCCCGCGAGCATCGCGAGGGCGGTTGACTTGCCCGCTCCGTTGGGCCCGATGATCCCTGTCAGCCGTCCGCGCTCAAACTTCATCGAGACATCGTCCACGGCCCGGAGGCCGTCAAAGCTCCGGCTCAGTCCGACACATTCGAGGATCACCCCACTCGCGCCGTCGCCGGAGTCCTGCGGTGCCCAGGTCTGCGCCGGGCCGCCCGCTGGCCCGATCTTGGCGCCGAGCGTCGGCGTCCCGGCGAGGCCCGGCGAGCCGACGGCTTCGTCGACCCCGCCCGGCCCTTCCGCCCCGGCCAGGATCTTGCGCCGGCGCTCGGGCAGGATGCCCTCGGGCCGGAACCAGAGGAAGGTGAGGATCAGGAGACCGATCACCACCCACTGCAGCGCCGGGATCAGGTTGGGGTTGCCGGGGACCGGCGGGATGTAGCGCGTCGCCTCCTCGAAGGCCACCGGCACGAGGATCGCGCCCAGTATCGCCCCGCGATGGTTTCCCATGCCGCCGATGATCAGCGAGGACATGCGCAGCGAGCGCAGGTCCTTGCCCAGGGAATCGGCGACGACA
>JBOGYN010000431.1:0-2383 GCA_050696855.1 Solirubrobacteraceae bacterium
GGGTCGCCGGCACCAGCAAACGACCCCGCCGGTCGAAGCAGAAGTCCGCCCGTGCGTCGAGCAGAACGTCGCTCTTGAGCAGCTGGGAGAGCGTGGCGACGTCGTCGCGCGAGACGCTCCCTCTGCCGTCCAAGCAGGACCTGGCGTCGGCGGGTGCTTGCTGCCGTCCAGCTAACGCCCGGGCCGAAGCAGAAGTCCGAGGCGTGTCGCGCGACGCTCTCCCATCTGAGCAGATGGGCGGTCTCGAAGTTGGCTGCCACGAAACTGCTCCTCCGCGAAGGGCGAGCAGCAGTCGCCTTATCGTCCGAGGCTAGTGGTATGTCTCGCAAATAGCTAGGGATTGGGGTAGGATGAGTTATGCGCTCGCCTACCGCTCCGCTGGTGGTCACCGATGAGCAGCGATCGGTGTTGGAGAAGCTGATCCGCTCGCACACCGCGCCACACCGTGACGTCCAACGCGCGCGAGCGTTGTTGATGGCCTGCGATGGTTTTGCCAACACCAGGATCGCGACTGAGGTCGGGGTGGCCCCGATGACGGTCAAGGCGTGGCGCGACCGGTTCTCTGATGATGGTCTGAAGGATTTCTCGGTGGTGCGCCCGGGGCGTGGGCGCAAGCCGTCGATCGCAGCGCAGAAGGTCGAGGAGATTGTGCGGTTGACGCTGCACGAGACGCCGTCGGGCGAGACGCATTGGAGCTGCCGGACGATGGCGGCTCGGGCCGGCGTGTCGCCGGCGACGGTCCAGCGGATCTGGTCGGCCCGCGGGCTTCAGCCGCACCGGGTCGAGACGTTCAAGCTCTCAAACGACCCGCGGTTTGAGGAGAAGCTCGTCGACGTTGTCGGGCTCTACTTAAGCCCGCCGGAGAGGGCCGTTGTGCTGTGCATGGACGAGAAGAGCCAGATCCAGGCGCTCGACCGCACCCAGCCGTCACTGCCGATCAAGCCCGGGAGGGCAGGCACGATGACCCACGACTACAAGCGCAACGGGACCACGACCCTGTTCGCCGCGCTCGATGTCCTGACCGGCTCGGTGATCGGCCAATGCCTGCCCCGTCACCGCCACGTCGAGTTTCTGAAGTTCCTGCGCACGATCGACCAGCAGGTCCCCAAGCGCTTGCGGGTGCATCTGATCCTCGACAACTACGCCACCCACAACCATCCCAACGTGCGGACCTGGCTGGCCAAGCACCCCCGGTTTGAGCTGCACTTCACGCCGACCTCGAGCTCGTGGCTGAACATGGTCGAGATCTTCTTCTCCAAGCTCACCGACAAAGCGATCCGCCGCGGGATCTTTCACAGCGTTCCCGACCTAATCGACGCGATCCAGACCTACCTCGCGGCGCACAACGAGAACCCCGAACCGTTCCAGTGGACCGCCACGACCGATCAGATCCTCGAGAAAGTCCGCCGCGGCCGAGTCACACTCGATGCAATCGCCAGCTAAAACTGAGACGGACCACTAGGACCGTCGCGTCGAGGTGGTTGGTGTGAGCTCGACTCAGATCGAGCCGGACCGGGCCCCGTGGGGGGTTCCGGCGAGGCTTTCCTGGTCTGCCTCGCCTCTGGCTCCTGGCTGGCTCGAAGTCGCTGCAGGACCGCGATGTCGTCGAGGTCCTGGCGGCGCTTGGGCGCGGGGCGGTCGCGGAACTGAGCGGCGGCGGTCTTCATTCGGATCAGGTCGTCGGGGTGCGCGATCAGGAGCGTGATGCCCCGGACCTCGACCGTGATCGCGCGGATGCGAAGCTCCTCATAGCGTGCGGGCGCGCCGGCGGTCTGCTCGACGGAGAAGACGTCGAGGTCGCCGTGGCGGGTGTGCATCAGGAAGTTCCCGCCGGCATAGAGCGTCTCGGGGTCGCTCAGGTCAAGGCCGAGCCGATCCGCGTCCACACCGCGCAGCTTCGCGCCGAGCTGGTCAAGGGCGTCTGCGAGGTGGCGCATGTTCTCCGGTGTCCATGCCGCGACGACGTCGAGGTCGACCGTGGTCCGGACGTGGCCGTGGGCCTGCAGCGCGACGCCACCGATCACGACAAAATCAACTTCGTGGCCGCTGAGCGCGGCGACGAGCCGGTAGGCATCGAGCGGTTCGCTAGAACCGTTCACGTGCTCGTGCCCCCGCGGCTGCGATCTCGCCGCCCAACAGGTTCCAGCTCATCGCACGCTCGAGGCGCTCAGCCATAGGCGAGCCACTCGCTGCCATGAGCTGATCGAGATCAAACGGAACCTCGCGCAGCCTAGAATCCAGCACCAGCTCCTCGCCGACGACAGCGGCGAGCCGCGCGAGCATCTCGACCGTGGGCGACACGCGCCCGTGCTCAATCCTGCGGATCGCCTGCTGCGTCGTCCCAGCCCGGTAGGCCAGCGCCAGCTGGCTCAGGTGATGGCGC
>JBOGYN010000432.1:0-5394 GCA_050696855.1 Solirubrobacteraceae bacterium
CTCCTGCTCCCAAAGCAGGCGCGCTACCAGGCTGCGCCACGCCCCGAGGGAGAACGCGAGTTTATTCGACGGCCCGCTCCGTCGGGTAGCCTCCGACGCCGCATGGCCGAGCTCCAGCCTCTGTACGCCCTCCGCTACGACCTCGAGCAGACCGGCGGCCTGCAGCCCGTGGTGGCGCCCCCTTACGACGTCATCGACGCCGAGCAGCGGGCCGAGCTCGAAGCGCGCTCGCCGTACAACATCGTGCGCGTCGACCTTCCCCAGGGGGGCGAGGACCGCTATGACCGCGCGGCCGCGGAGCTGGAGGCTTGGCGCCGACAGGGGGTGCTGGTCACCGACGAGCACCCCACGCTGTGGACGCTGGCTCAGGACTACATCGGGCCGGACGGCCGCGCCCGCAGCCGCCAGGGTTTCTTCGCCCGCGTCCGCGTGGAGGAATACGGCCCCGGTCGGATCCGTCCGCACGAGCGCACCCACCCGGGCCCGAAAGAGGACCGGCTGCGCCTAACCCGCGCCACCCACACCAACCTCTCCCCGATCTTCGCCCTCTACTCAGATCCGGCGGGCGCCGCCGCCACCGCCCTGGCCGGCGCCGAGCCGTGGGCGCAGACCACCGACGATGACGGCACCGCGAACCGCCTCGGCCGCGTCAGCGATCCGGCGGCGATCGAGGCCGCCATCCGGGCGCTCGCGGGCACCGAGCTGCTGATCGCCGACGGCCACCATCGCTACGAGACCGCCCGCGTCTACGCCGACGAGGTGGGCGGCGAAGGACCGCACCGCTATGTCCTGATGTGCCTGGTCGCCCTTCAGGACCCGGGCTTGACCGTGTTTCCCACCCACCGCCTGGTGCGCGGTCTCAGGCCCGAGCAGCACGAGGTGCTGGCCACAGCGCTACGCCGCGACTTCGACATCCAGCCCCTGGATGACCGCAACGCGCTCGCGCCTGATACGGGGGACACCGTTCGGATCGGATACATGGACGCCCACTTCCGGCGTCCATACATGCTCACCCTCAAGGATCCCGCGATCGCCGCCGCTGCCCTGCCCGACCGCGCCGAGCCTTACCGCCGGCTGGACACCGCCGTGCTCGAGGCGCTGATCCTCAAGAGCGCCCTGGGCCTCACCGACCACGATATCGACGACCTCAACGGCCTCGGTTATGCCCGGGACTTCGCCCAGGCGCTCGAGCTGATCGACACTTCCGCCTACGACGCGGCCTTCTTCATGGCCCCGACGCCCGTCGAGCGTGTGCAGGAGGTCGCCGCGGCCGGGGAGAGCATGCCCCCCAAGTCGACCTACTTCGTCCCCAAGGTCGGGACCGGGCTCGTCTTGAACCCGCTGCGCTGAGCCGAGCGCGACGTGAGCCTCACGCCGCAAGCGATCCGGGACGAGCTGGCGAGGGTGCTGCTCAGCCCCGAGGAGGCCAGCGCGCTGGATGTCCGCGGGCGAACGAACTCTGCCGTCCTGGTCGCCCTCTACCTCGATCATGACAACCGCCTGCGGGCGGTGCTGACCGAGCGCCGGCACGATCTGCGCCGCCACGCGGGCGAGATCTCGTTCCCGGGCGGTCGCCACGACGACAGCGACCTCGATCTGCAGGCGACCGCACTCCGCGAGGCCCACGAGGAGATCGGCCTACCGCCCGAGGCGGTGGAGATCGTGGGCGCGCTACAGCCGACCCCGACGATCGCCACCGGCTACGCGATCTATCCGTTCGTGGGGCTGATCGACGCCGGCCGGACCTGGACCTTGTCCCCTCGCGAAGTGGCCGAGGTGCTCGAGCTGCCGCTCGCCGAGATGCTGGGCGGCTACGGTCGCCGCCGGCTGATCCGAAGGGGAATCCCGATCCGGACCGACACCTACGTGGTCGCCGACAAGCTGATCTGGGGCGCGACGGCCCGGATCCTGGCCGACTTGTTCGATCGAATCGGTCCGCTTTTGGCGCGCGAAGCGCGCGCCTAGCCCGTCAGCGCCTGGTCCACGGCCGCCAGTGACGCCGCCAGCCAGGCGCCGTGGTCCTCGGGGTCGACGTCGAGCAGGACGTACGGGATCAGTGAGCGCCGGCAGGCGTAGCGCACGCGCTCAGAGCCGCTCGCCAGCACATCTTCGGGGACCGATCCGGCGCTCTCGTAAACCACCGCTCGCACGGTCGTGTCGAGCATGCGCTCGAGCAGCATGTCCAGACGGGTGCCGTGCAGGGCCTCGAGGTGTGGGCGCGACCCCGCCGCCGAGCCGAGCAGGAGCAGAGCCACGCCCACGTGCGCGAAGGCCGGGGCGATGGTGGCCACGCGATCGGGGTCACCGACCCAGGCCTGCGCCCCGGCGGCCTCGATCTCACCACACCGGGACGGGTCCCGGGTCGTCCCCCGCACAGCGTGCCCCCCGGCCCGCAGCTCGCGGGTGAGGGCCAGACCCCGGCAGCCGCAGGCGACGATCAGACAGCGGGCCACCGTCAGCCCGCCGCGCTAGTCCGAGGCGCTGGGGGGCGAACCGGCGGCGTCGGAAGCAGAGCCGAACTCGCGCTGGGCCTCCTCGCGCGTGCGCTCGGGCAGTCCGCGGGCCCGCCGCCGCGCGTTGGTCGCCTCCAGGAGCTCGTCGAGCTCGCGGTCGGCCATGTAGGACTCCCGGCGCCGCTGCTGATCCTGGAAGTCATTCATGACCTGCATCTCAAGGTCGCCGACGGTGACCTCGGGCTTGCCCCGACGCCGACGGCGCTCATTGTGGGCGGCGAGCATCTGGCTCAGATCCTCGGCTTCGAGCGACTCACGGTCCTCGACGATCTGGTTGGCCGAGCGCAGCCCGAGCTGTTCGAGCCCCGAGCCCGGGAAGTACCGGCCCAGCATCCAGACCCAGAGAACCAGGGCCACAATGGCGCCCAGGATCACGATTGCGAACGCGTCCACCGCCCCCGATTCTACGCGTCGGTCAGAACTCTGGCGCAACTTCTGAAACTGACACTGTGTTTATGCGGACGATAAATCGCCACCGCTGAAGGCGGGCCGGAAGCCGGCGGAGGCCTATCCATGCAGTTCAAGGAGGCTTCATGCGTCTTCGCATCATCGTGCTCGCCTGCGCGCTCGCCGCCCTTGCGCCCGCGGCCCTTCCGTCATGGGCGGGCGCCGCTCCCCAGCGCAATCACGGTCTGTCCATCCGCGCCGTTCCCCACCACATCATCGCCGGGGAAGCGGTGCTGATCTTCGGGCGTCTGAGGGGACCCAACCATGCCCATCAGACGATCCGGCTCTATCACCGGATCAACCCCAACCCGAGCTTCTCGATCATCGGCGTGACGAGGACCGACGCTCAGGGTCTGTATGAGTTCACCCGCGCCGAGGGCATCGTGGAGTCCAACCGCAACTGGTTTGTGCGCGGCCCGCGCTTCACGCACAGCCGCACCGTCCACGAGCGCGTGGCGGCGCTGGTCAGTCTGGCCGCCAGCTCAGCCGATGGACTGACCCGCCACCCGATCACGTTCTCGGGCAGCGTCGCCCCCAACCACGCCGGCCGCACCGTTCTGCTGCAGGCCGAGAGGGGCAACCGGGACGACTGGCGGACACTCAAGCGCGGCCGGATCGCGCCTGATTCGACGTACCAGATCCCCTACGGCTGGAGAGTGCCCGGGGCGCGCGATGTCCGGGTCGTGTTCCCGGGCGACGCTCGTAACACGGCCGGCGTGTCCGATCCGGTCACGGTTCTGATCCAGCAGGCCCAGCACGCCGATTTCACGATCAACACCTCGGCTCCGATCGTGGCCAACGGCTCGCCGTACACGATCTCGGGCACGCTGTGTCAGCCCGGGACCACCACCCGGGAGCCGAACACCAGCGTGAGTCTGTTCGCCGCCCTCCCGGGCACGCACACCTACCACGAGGTCACCACGGCGATGACCGACCCAAGCGGCAATTACAGCTTCGCGGGCCTGACCTCATCGACCAACGAGCTGTACCAGGCGCGGACCACGTTCGCGCCCGCCCGCGACGGCAGCGCCGTCCTGTTCGAGGGCGTGCAGGACGTCGTCAGCCTGAGCGCCAGCTCGCAGACGTCCACCGTCGGTGGTCACGTCACGTTCGCCGGAAGCGTTTCTCCGGACAAGTTCGGGCACGTGATCTACCTCCAGAAGTTCGGCCAGGACGGTGACTGGCACACGGTCGAGGTCCGGACCGTGACCGCCGGGTCGACGTTCTCGTTCGGCTGGACCTTCGGCGCGGCCGGAACCAAGCAGTTCCGCGCCCGCATCACCGGTGGCCCGGCCAACGTCGGGGCCGCTTCACCGATGGTGACGGTGGTCGTGACCCAGCCCCCGGTCACGGCGCTGCCGTCCAGCTAAGAAGGGAGCCCGGCCCCCGTCGCGCCATGCGGCGGGGGCCAGGCGGCGTCAAACGGACCCCGGATGCGGCGCTGATGTAGCGTGCCGCCCATGGACTTCGAACTTACTGACGAGCAGCGTCTGATCCGCGAGACGGCGCGTGCCTTTACCGACAACGAGATCGTCGAGCGCGGCCGCGAGAACGATCGCAACGAGCATTTCGACCTGGAGCTGGTCCGCAAGATCGCCGATCAGGGCTACCTGGGGACGATCGTCCCGCGCGAGTACGGCGGCGCCGGGCTCGATTACCTGACCTACGGGATCATCGTCGAGGAGATCGGCCGCGGTGACTCGGCGATGCGGACCGTGATCTCGGTCCAGACCTCGCTGGTCTGCTCGGCGATCCTGCGCTGGGGGACCGAGGAGCAGAAGCAGCGCTATCTGCCCAAGCTCTGCTCCGGCGAGTGGCTGGGCTGCTTCGGGCTGACCGAGCCTGACACCGGCTCGGACGCCGCCAACCAGAAGACGCGGGCCAAGCGCACCGACAACGGCTGGGTCATCAACGGCGGCAAGATGTGGATCTCGCTCGGGAACCACGCCAAGGTGGCGATGATCTTCGCCCAGACAGATCCTGAGCTCGGCCACAAAGGACTGGCCTGTTTCCTGGTCGAGACCGAGGGCAATGACGGCTATCAGCCCCAAGAGATCCATCACAAGCTGGGCCTGCGCGGTTCCGATACCGCCTCAATCTCGCTCAGTGACTGCGAGGTACCAGCGGACGCGATGCTGGGCGAAGTCGGTGACGGCTTCAAGATTGCCATGACCTCTCTGGACTCGGGCCGCTACAGCGTCGCCGCCGGATGCGTGGGCATCTGTGAAGGTTGTGTAGAGGCGTCGGTCAACTACGCCAAGGAGCGCGAGCAGTTCGGGCGTCCGATCGCGAGCTTCCAGCTCGTCCAGGCGATGCTCGCCGACTTGAAGGTCGAGACCGATGCCGCCCGCATGCTCGTCTACCGAGCGGGTTACCTCAAGGACGCCGGCAGGCCGAGCACGACCGAGACCTCGATCGCCAAGCTGTACGCGAC
>JBOGYN010000433.1:0-1964 GCA_050696855.1 Solirubrobacteraceae bacterium
CGACCGTGGCCCCGATCACGAGATCGCGCGGGGCACCGTAGCGGTGACGCAGCGGGCCGGCGTCACCGGTGGCGACGATGCCCCCGATCGTGGCCGTGGCCTCGTCACCGAGGGGCGGATCGAGGGCGAGCATCTGGCCCGCGGCGGCGAAGGTCTCCTGCGCGACCGCCAAGGGCACGCCGGCCTCCAGGATCGCGGTCAAATCGCCGGCGTTGTGCTCGACCATCGTGTTCAGGGCGCCCGTGTGCAATTCGATGTCGGCGGCCAGCACCGGGCGGCCCCAGGCCAGCTTCGTTCCGGCCCCGTGGAAGCGGACCGCGAGCCCGTCCTAGCTGGCCTGGGCCAGCGTGGCGGCCGCCTCGGCGAAGGTTTCGGGTTCCTCGCGCGCGACCGTGGTCATCGCCGCCGCCGCCGCCGCCGGTGGCGGGCGGGCATCTAGAAGCGCTCCGCGATGCCCGCGCGCTCGAGCGGGTGCTCACGGTAGGGGCCAGGAACTTCGCCACACAGCCGCGGCGTGGGCATCACCTTGCCGGGATTGGCGAGCCCGACCGGGTCAAAGGCGCAGCGCAGGCGCTGGAATGCGTCGAGGTCAGCCTCTCCGAACATCGCGGGCATGTAAGCCCGCTTGTCGACGCCGACTCCGTGCTCACCGGTGATCGATCCTCCCGCGTCGACACACGCCTTGATGATCAGCCCGGAGAGCTCCTCGGCTCGCTCCGCCTCGCCCTCCTGCTCGGCGTCGTAACAGACCAGGGGATGCAGATTGCCGTCGCCGGCGTGAAAGACGTTGGCCACCCGCAGCTCGTATTGGGCCGACAGACGATCGATTTCGCCCAGCACCTCACCCAGACGGGTACGCGGGATCACGCCGTCCTGGACGTAGTAGGCCGGGGCGATCCGGCCCATGGCCGCGAAAGCTGCCTTGCGGGTGCGCCAGATCAGCTCACGCTCGTCATCGGTCTGGGCGATCCGGACGTCGAGCGAGCCGGCGCTCGAGCACAGTTCCAGGACCCGCTCCAGGCCGGTCAGGCACTCCTCGCGGGGACCGTCGAGCTCGACCACCAATGCGGCTCCCGCATCGAGCCGGTAGCCGGCGCCGGTCGCCTGCTCGGCGGCCTCGATCGAGAGGCGGTCCATCATCTCGATCGCGCCCGGCACCAGTCCGGCTTCGACAATCGCCGACACGGCGGCCCCCGCGGCGCCGGTGCCCTCAAAGAACGCGACCAGCGTCTGCACGCTCTCGGGCGCGGGGATCACGCGCAACCAGATCCGAGTGGCCACGCCGAGGGTCCCTTCGGAGCCGACGAACGCACCGAGCAGGTCATAGCCGGGGTCGTCGCGGCGCAGGTTGACCACGCTGCCGTCGCTGAGGATCACTTCGAGCCCGATCACGTAGTTGGTCGTAAAGCCGTACTTGAAGCAGTGCGCGCCGCCCGAGTTCTCGGCCACGTTGCCGCCGATCGAGCAGACAATCTGACTCGACGGATCCGGCGGGTAGAAATGGCTGGGCCCAACGGCCTTGGAGACGGCGAGGTTGGTCACGCCGGGCTCGACCACGACCGTGCTGTCGTCGAGATTCACGCTCAGAATGCGCCGCATCCGCGAAAGGACGATCAGCACGCCCTCGGCAAGCGGCAGGGCACCCCCCGACAGGCCCGTGCCCGCACCCCGCGCGACCCAGGGAACACTGGCCGCGTGACAGGCGGCCAGAATCTGCTGGACCTGCGCCGCGGTGGCGGGCAGAACCGCTGCGACCGGGGTCTGGCGGTAGTGCAGCAGCCCATCGGAGCGATAGGTGGCCAGCGCGTGCGGGTGGGTGAGCACGTGCTCGGGGCCGCAGATCTCCTGCAGCCGGGAGACCAGCTCGGGAATACTGGTCGGCATCTCCCGTCCAGTATTCCCGATGCCGATGGTCTAATGCACCTTGATGGCGAAGGACCGGCTGTGGATCGTCTGCCCGGAGA
>JBOGYN010000434.1:0-4793 GCA_050696855.1 Solirubrobacteraceae bacterium
CGCCGCTTGAGGTTGCCCCAGATCTCACCCTGACGGGCTCGCTCGACCGCCGCGTACATCGAGAGCAGCAGCTGATTTCGGCTCGCGGCGACGATCGCGTGGTGAAGGGCGAAATCCCACACCTCGAACTCGGCTGCGCTCTCGGCCGCCCCACCGCCCTCCAGGCAACGGCGCAGCTCATCGAAGTCGCGCTGGGTGGCCCAGGCGACGACGAGCGGCAGCACCTGGGGCTCGATCACCCGTCGCGCCGCCATCACGTCAGCCGGTCCGACCTCCTCGGCCGAGCTCGATGCAATCCCGGCCCGCCCCGGGCCGGACCCGGCCGCTCGCAGGAAGGTCCCCCGCCCGACCTCGCGCGAGACGCGGCCCTCCGCCTCGAGATGGGCCAGGGCGTGGCGGACCATCGTCCGCGTCACCCCAAGCTCGGCGACCAGCGCGCGCTCGGTCGGGAGCCGCCCATTGAGCCCGTCCTCCGAGGAGCTGGCTCGCGCCAGGATCAACTCGGCCAAGTCGTGGCTGTACATGGAACCGGCCATCGGTCGACCAATCCTACCTTTATCAGCGCTTGACACAACCTTGTTCGCTTGGATTTGACTCATCTGCTTGGCTTGTGTAGGTTACAACCAATCCGACAAATCGAACCAAAGTTCGTCTCGGAGCCCGGAGAGAGGAGATGATTTGAGACTGGCCACTGTCATCACGGAGGCGGGTCAGCGCCTGCACGTGCGCGGCGAGGAAGGTTACGTCGACGTCGCGTCGGCGACCGGCGATGCCAGCTTGTCTGAGCTAGAGGCCGTGCTGGCCGGAGACGCCGACGTGCTCGCCCGAGTCCGCGACGCCGCCGGGCAAGCCGGGCGTGAGTTGACCCCCGACGAGTTCGCCCCCGCGGTGCCGGACCCCCGGCGGATCCTGTGCCTGGGAGTCAACTACGTCGAGCACGCGCTCGAAGGCGGCCGGCCGCCGACCACCTGGCCGGAGATCTTCGTCCGCGGGACCGACTCGCTCGCCCCCCCCTACGCGAACCTGATCAAGCCGCACCTGAGCTCGCGCTTTGACTACGAGGGCGAGCTCGCGATCGTGATCGGGCGCGGCGGGCGCTACATCCGCGCCGAAGACGCCCTGGAGGCGATCGCTGGCTACGTCGTCGTGATGGACGGCACCGCCCGCGAGTGGCAGCGCGCCGCAACTCAGTGGACGCCGGGAAAGAACTTCGACGGGACCATGCCGATCGGCCCCGAGGTCATCACCGCTGACGAGATCGACGTGTCCGATCTGCAGCTCACGACCACGCTCAACGGTGAGGTCATGCAGTCGGCCAGCACGGCGCAGATGATCTTCGACGTCCCGCGGACGATCGAGTTCCTGTCCAGCTTCACCACCCTGCGGCTCGGCGACGTGATCGCCACGGGCACTCCCGGTGGCGTCGGCTTCGCGCGGCAGCCCCCGGTCTGGCTGACCCCCGGCGACCTGATTGAGGTCGAGATCGAGGGCGTCGGCCGAATCGCCAACCGAGTTGTGGCAGAGCAGGATCAGAACGGCTGGCCGTGGGTTCCACCCGCGGCCAAAACCTCGACGCTGTAGCGGATCACCATGTCCAGCCAAGGAGAAGACATGCCAGGACACAGCTCATCAGCGACGGCGCGGCGCGCGGGCCTGCTCGCCTCGATTACGGTAATCGTCGCCTTGCTCCTCGCCGCGTGCGGGGGCAGCTCGAGCGGCTCGGGCGGTGGTTCGGGCGGCGGTTCCTCGGGTGCCACGATCCAGATCGCCGACGTGGCGCCTTTCACCGGCACCGACGCCGCCCTGGGACCAACCTATCTGGTCTCGTGCGACGCGTCGACCAACGCGATCAATGCCGCCGGCGGTGTCCTCGGGCACAAGCTGGCCTGCAAAGCGGTGGATACGCGCGGGGATCCAGCCGACGCCGTGCCCGCGGTACGCCAGATGTACGCCTCGACGTCAAATCTCGGCCTCGTCATCGGCTGCACCTCGGACGAGGCCGCGTCAGTGGTGCCCCTCTTTGCCGCCAACAAGACCGTGTCGTTCTGTATGACCGGCCAGTCGGAGTTCGACCACGTGAAGTTCCCCTACTTCTACCGCCTGGTGCCGCCCGACCTGTCTGAGTCCTACGCGATGGTGCTGATGGCCAAGCAGGCCGGATACAAGAAGGTCGCCCTGGCGTTCGGCAACGACATCGGCTCGCAGACCTTCGTCAAGCCGGCGATCACCGCCATCCAAAAGGCCGGCCTGTCGCTGGTGGCCAATGAGACGCTTGACCTCAGCGCGACGACGTTCCGCACCGAGGCGGCGAAGATCATCGCCGCCAAGCCGGATGTGATCATGACCGAGGCGCTGGGCCCGACCGAGGCCTCTTTCCTGACCGAGGTCAAGCAGCTCAACGGGGGCAAGCTGATCCCGATCATCGGGAGCTCGGCCACGATCTCGCCGGATTGGTACAAGTCGGTTTCGGCGGCCATCGGCGCGAGCTTCCTGGCCACGAACTTCGCGGCCGACAACCTCGTCACCGAGACCTCGGGTCCGGCCTTCCAGGCCTTCTCGAAGGCTATCTTCGCCGAGAAGGGCAAGGTGGGTAGCACGGGTAACTTCTCGACCTACCTGACCGCGCCCGGTGCCGTGCATCTCTACGACGGCATCAACCTGGCGGCGCTGGCGATGATCGCCTCCAAGAGCACCTCGCCGTCGACCTTCAAGCCCTACATCGAGAAGATCGGCAACGGGTCTCCGGGCGCGACGGTCGTGAATTCGTTCGCACAGGGTGCAGCGGCGCTGAAGCAGGGCAAGCAGATCCGCTACGTGGGTCCGGGCGGACCGACCAGCTTCGACGCCTATCACGACTCGACCGGGATCTTCCAGGTCGATCACTACGCCGCCGACGGCACGGTGAAGGTGGTGGCCAACCTGTCGACGAGCGCGTTGCGGGCCCTCGGGCTTTGATGCTGCTGTCGGGGAGCATCCTCGTTGCCTCTCTCGGGTTCGGCCTCGTCGCCGCCGCCGTCCTGGCGCTGGCGGCGGTGGGCTTCACCCTGCAGTTCGCGGTCACAAACGTCCTCAATCTCGCCTACAGCGGGGTGATGATCGTGTCCGCCTACGCGGCCTACGTGCTCAACAACGCCGGCGTGAACATCTGGGTGGCGGTTCTGGCCGCGATCGCCACCGGCATCGTGCTCTCGCTGTTTCTCAATAACGTCATCTACACGCCGTTTCAGCGCAAGGGCACATCCCCGATCGCGATGGTCATCGTGTCACTGGGGATGACACTGATCCTAGTCTTCGGAACCCAGGCGCTGGCCGGTCCGACGAACGTCTCGTACTCGATGAGTCAGGGCGCGACCGTGAAGCTGGGCTCGATCAACCTCACGGTGGTCCAGCTCGTGATCGTCGCCCTCAGCCTCGTGGTGATGGTCCTCGTCCACGGCCTGATCCGCTACACGCGGCTGGGCAAGGCCATGCGGGCGACGGCGGCCAACCGCAACCTGGCCCGCAACTGCGGGATCCGAACCGATCGGGTGGTGAGCCTGACGTGGGTGATCACCGGCGGCCTGTGCGGGCTCGCCGGGGCGATGTTCGCGGTCAATTCCGGCACCTTCGGCGCCACCAGCGCCGATGTGTTCCTGGTCCTGATCCTGGCGGCGGTCTTTCTCGGTGGTCCCGGCGAGCCGTATGGGGCGATGCTCGGAGCCCTGGTCATCGGCATCGCCACCGAGGCCAGCGCCGCCGTCGTCGTCTCTTCCTACAAGGACGTGATCGCGTTCGTGATCCTGCTGGCGATGCTCGCCGTGCGCCCCAACGGCCTGCTCGGCGCCCCGGCCTGAGATCGGAGGTCCCGAGCGATGGTCTATTACATCACCACGCTCCTGGTCTACGCCGGGGTCGACGCGATCGCCTGCCTCGGCCTGAGCCAGCAGTTCGGGATCGGCGGGGTGACGAACTTCGGCTTCATCATCTTTCAGGCGGCCGGCGCCTACGCGGCGGGCGTGCTCTCGCTGCCCGCGGCGAGCGCGAACGGTGGCTTTCAGTCCTATATCGGCGGGCTGAACCTCCCCTTCCCGCTGCCCTGGATCGGCGCGGCGGTGGTCGGCGGCCTGCTCGCCATTCCCTTCACTTTGATCGTGGGACGCCGGCTGCGGGGGGACTTCGCCGCTGTCGGGCTGCTGGTCACCGCGGTCATGTTCAACCTCCTGGTCACCAACTACGTGCCGCTCTTCAACGGGGCGGCGGGACTTTCGCTGGTCCCCTCGCCGCTTCAGGATGCGATCAATCCCCAGTCGACGGGTTTCCAGTGGGGCTACGGAGTGGTCGCGGTCCTGCTCGCGCTGGCCGTCTACTGGTTCGTGACCCGGATCACCGAGTCGCCCTACGGGCGCACGCTGCGCGCCATGCGCGACAACGATGTCGTCGCCGATTCCCTGGGCAAGGACCTGCGCTCGCTGCGCATGTCCTCGCTGATCATCGGCGGCGCGATCGCCGGCCTCTCGGGCGGTGTCCTGGTCGGCTTCATCAACCTCTGGGATCCTCAGGCCTGGGGCTACGCCGAGACCGTCGTCCTGTTCGCGGCCGTGATCATCGGCGGCATGGGAAACCATCGCGGGGCGATACTGGGCCTGCACATCCAGCGGCAGGTTCAACACCACGGTCCGGCGTTCCCGCAGTGCCGTCGTGTAGGCCCGGACGGTGTCCGCGACCGCCGTCTCGGCCGAGTGCACCCGCTCGGCGACGGCGCCGACCGCGCGCGCGGCCGCGTCCTGGTCGATCCGGAAGTTCGACCGCACCGC
>JBOGYN010000435.1:0-4155 GCA_050696855.1 Solirubrobacteraceae bacterium
GCGCAACAAGGTGTTACGTTCCCCGTAATCGACGTCTCAAACGGAGAATTGACTACGGCGCAGCTCGCCGCCCGAACCGGGGTTCCCGCCGGGACACTGCGCGTGTGGGAAAGCCGCCACGGTTTTCCGACGCCCGCCCGGCTGCCCGGCGGCCACCGGCGCTACAGCGACCGCGACGCCGCACAGGTGCGCGAAGTGGCTCGGCTTCGCCACGAGGGTCTCTCGATGCCGGCGGCGATCGAGCGGGTTTTGAGCGCGGCCCGGCCGGTTCCGGCCTCGATGTTCGCCGGCCTGCGCGAGCTGCACCCCGAGGTCGTGCCGGCCATCCTCCCCAAACGCGCGGTCCTGGGCCTGACCCACGCGCTCGAGGACGAGTACTGCGCTCGCGCCGCCCGCGGCGTCGTGATCGGATCCTTTCAGCGCGAGCACTTTTACCGTCGCGCCGAGCGGCGCTGGACCGAGTTGGCTCGCACCGGCGCGCTGATCATCGCCATCGCCGACTTCGAGCGGCTGCGCGAGCGCGACGGTCACGCAATCGAGGTGCCAATCAGCACCGATCAGGCGATGGCCCGAGAATGGACGCTGGTCATCGACGCCCCCGGCAGTCCCGCGTGTCTCGCCGCCTTCGAGCATCCCAGCCAGGATGCGCTGCCGGACGGCGAACGGCGCTTTGAGGTGCTCTGGTCCTTCGAACCTGCGGTCGTGCGCTCCGCCAGCCAGGTCGCCACCGAGGTCGTTCAACGCTTTGCCCCCGCGATCGCCGAGCGCATCCCGGAGGCCCTCGGGCCCACCGGCACCGCGCTTACCCCCGAGCTTCGCTTCACCTCCTCACTCACGCATCGGATAATCGGCTACCTGGGTGCCATGCTCGACGGGCGGCCGCGAGGCCGATGAGTAACTGACAACCGCTCGGAGGTGGAAATGCAGCTCGGTGGCCTTCATCACATCACGATGATCACCGGCGACGCGCCCCGGAACGTCGAGTTCTACGGGGAAGTCCTCGGACTACGACTGGTCAAGAAAACGGTCAACTTCGACGCCCCGGACGCCTATCACCTGTATTTCGGAGACGAGCAGGGGTCGCCGGGCTCGATCCTGACCTGGTTTGAGTTCGCGGGCGCCGGCCGGGGCCGACCCGGCGCGGGCATGATCCACACCATCCGGCTCGGGGTGGGCTCCTCGGCCGCCCTGGGCTTCTGGTCAGACCGGCTCGCCGCCGCCGGTTACGAGGCTCGGCCCGACGGCGCCACGCTGGGCTTCGCCGATTACGACGGCCTGCAGTTCACGCTCGAGGTCAGCGAGGCCGCGCCGCACCGCGCCGAGCATCCTCAGATCCCGGCCGAGCACGCCATCTGCGACATCGTCGGCGCGCGCGCCTACGGGGAAGTGTCCCCCGCTTAGGACGCGCTGCTGACCGAGACCCTCGGCATCACCGAGCTCGGCGACGGTCAGTACCTCCTCGACGGCACCTCGCGCCGCTTTGTCTGGGGCTATGACCCGCCCCCGAACGAGCGTGGCCTGCAGGGGGCCGGCACCGTGCATCACATCGCCTGGGCCTGCCCGGACGAAGATCATCTCGCGTGGCAGCGCCGGGCCCGCGACGCCGGCGCTCACGTCACCGACGTTCGTGACCGCGACTACTTCCGCTCGATCTACTTCCGCGAGCCGCGGGGAATCCTGTTCGAGATCGCCACCCTCTCCCCCGGGTTCGCCGTCGATGAGTCCCCCGACCATCTCGGCGAGGCGCTCCGCCTCCCGCCGATGCACGAGCATCTCCGGGAGCGCCTGGAACGGACGCTGACCCCGATCGTCAACCCGCGCGAGGCGCGGCGCGGGGCAGTCTGAGTCTTGGTCGGACCGTCCAGATCCGCCTGTGCGGATCCGGGAGATGCCCCTCCCGAGCCGGCCGATCCGCCCCGCGGGTCGAACTCTGCGCATAAATGTGAACGCTAACGGGTAGGCGGGGTAACGCAGAACAGGGAGGTAGAGCGCAGCCGCCGAGGCCGGGGCTGGCTGGAGCCCATCACGGACGGCAATTTTGAGAGAGGAGCAACCATGACAAATGAGTCGCGGGCCCCCTGGGCGCTCGGGCGAGGCGTTTTGGTCGCGGTCCTGGCCGTGATCGTCCCCCTAACGGTCACCGCCATCGCCATCGCCCGGCCAGCGCGTGCCAAGCACGCCCGCCCGGCGGTCACCATCACCAGCCAGCCCTTCGGGACCACCACCGGCGGTACCCCGGTCCGGATCTTCACGCTGTCCAACGGGCACATGCGGGTCCGCATCACCAACTTCGGAGGCGTGATCCAGTCGATCTACGTCCCCGATCGCCACGGCCGCATGGCCGACGTCACCCTCGGCTTCCGCAACCTGGCCGGCTACGAGGCCAATGACGTCTCTCCGCAGCCCTCGGGCGGCTCGGGCTCGACCTACTTCGGCGCCACGGTCGGACGCTACGCCAACCGGATCGCCGGCGGCCAGTTCACGCTCAATGGCCAGACCTACAAGCTCCCGGTCAACAACGGGCCCAACACACTGCACGGCGGCCCCAACTCCTGGAACTCGCAGGTGTGGACACCGGCCGCGACTCGTAAGGCCGGTCAGGTCTCGCTGTCGCTGACCTACACGAGCCCCGACATGCAGAACGGCTTCCCCGGCACCGTGACCGCCAACGTGACCTTCACGCTCGGTCGCACGAACGCGCTGCGGATCCAGTACCACGCCACCACCGACAGGCCCACGGTCATCAACGTCACCAACCACTCCTACTTCAACCTGGCCGGGCAGGCCTCGGGCTCGATCCTCAACCAGCGGCTGATGATCAATGCCAACAAGTACACGCCCACCAACGACGTCCAGATCCCGACCGGGCAGCTCGCTTCCGTGCTCGGCACGCCGATGAACTTCCTCAAGCTCAAGGCGATCGGGCGAGACATCACCAGCCCCTTCCACCAGCTCGTGCTCGCCCACGGGTTTGACCACAATTGGGTGATCAACGGCGGCGGGAGCGGCCTCAAGCTGGCCGCCCGGGCGCTGGATCCGGTCAGCGGACGGACGCTGACCGCGTTCACCACCGAGCCCGGCGTTCAGGTCTACACGAGCAACTTCCTCCAGGGCGAACTGGTCGGGACGACCGGCAAGACCTACCGGCAGTCCGCCGGCTTCACGCTGGAGACCCAGCACTTCCCCGATTCACCCAATCAGCCGAGCTTCCCGACGACGACGCTCAACCCGGGGACGCCGTTTCACTCGACCACCGTGTTCAACTTCGGCGTGAACCGCTGAAGACGACGACCACCTGACCGCCGTTCCCGCCCGCGGCCCGTGCTCTCTCAATGAGCGCGGGCCGCGTCGCCGACCCGCTCCTGATTGGATACCCCGACCGACTAAAGCGAACGAGGAGACTTGATGGCGCGCCGAGCAGCGATCGTTACGGGAGCTTCGAGCGGGATCGGATTCGCGATCGCCCGGATGCTGCTCGAGGAGGGCTGGGACGTGACCCTCGGCGGCCGGAGACCCGAGAAGCTCCAAGCCGCCGTGGCCGAGCTTGACGGCGGCGAGCACGTCATCTCGGTGGCCGGGAGCATGGCCGATGAGGAGACGATTCAGAAGCTGGTAACCAGCCACCGCGAACGCTTCGGTCGCCTCGATCTGCTGGTCAACAACGCCGGCGTCGGGATCGGCGCCGCGGTCGCCGAGCTCGAGACCAAGCGGGTCGACATGCAGCTCGACGTCAACCTGCGGTCGATCTTCCTCTTCTACCGCGAGTGCGTCGAGCTGCTGCGGGCCGCGGCCGCCGAGCATCACAACGCGATCGTCGTCAACACCGCCTCGATCTCGGGCAAGACGGGCGAGGCGTGGCTGTCGGTCTACTCGGCCACCAAGGCGGGCGTGGTCGGCTTCACCGAGGCGATGAACAAGGAGATCGGCGGTGAGGGGATCAAGTCCTGCGCCCTGTGTCCGGCCTTCGTCGACACCCCGATGACCGATTTCGTCAAGGAGAGCGTCGCCGCAGAAGAAATGATCCGCCCCGAGGACATCGCCGAAGCCGTGCGGATGCTCCTCCATGTGTCACCGGCCTGCGTGATCCCCGAGATCATCTTTCAGCGCCCGGGCGACACGCCTTAGCGGGCGGCACGCCTTAGCGGGCGTCGGTGC
>JBOGYN010000436.1:0-3023 GCA_050696855.1 Solirubrobacteraceae bacterium
GCGGATAACAGGCCGCCGGCATCAGGACCATCTCGGTCATTTCCTGAAACGCACTCCAATCCTCGTGCGCAGCGGCGCGCTCTGACAGCTCGACCGCCGCCCTATCGTCGCCGTCAAAGGCGAACACCGTCCCCGCCAGGTGGGGAAAGGACCCGAGATAGCCACTGGACTCGAGTTGCTCACGCGGCAGCAGCGGCGGAAAGTACATCGCTTCGGGCGACTCCGGCGCGGCGGTCCGCGTGACCAGCACATCGAAGGCCAGCCGGACCCGCTCAAACCCTGCTCCGCGTGCGTACACGCCGGCGACGCCGGTTGCCGTCAGCAGTCCGGCGTCGACCAGTTCGCCCAGAAAGTCGAGCTGACTCGCGGTGCCCGCTCGAAACTCCGGCATTAGATGTCCTTGGCGATCAGGAGCAGCTGGGCGTTGGTCTGGTGAAGGCGCTCGTTGGCGATCATCAACGCGCCGCTCATGGCATCCCGCAGGTGGCGGCCGACGCTGAAGGGAGTGTCGTTCTTGAAGCCCATGATCCCGCACACGCCGAGCGCTCCCCGGCAGATGTCCGCCGTGTGCTCGGACGCGGCGATCTTCAGGTTGTTGAACTGAAGCGCGCTGGCCAGCGTCGAGAGCCGCTCGCGCCCGGGCTCCTCGGAGGCGGTCACGAATTCGGCCAGTCCCGACTCGACCTCGGCGCGCAGCATCGAGAGCTCGCTCATCAGATGAGATAGCCGCTGCGCGGCGGGCAGCGGCTCGTCTGGCTTGCGCTTGGCCGAAGCCCGGACGAAGCTCCGGGCGCGGGCAAAGGCATCCTCGGCGATGCCCAGCCAGAGATGGGACCACAGGATGTGAGACACGGGCACCATCGACTCGGCGGCCACCCGCGAGAAGGGCGCCGGCAGAACCTGCTCGGGTGTAAACGAGGCACGGACGACGTAGCCGGGCGAGCAGGTACCCCGCATGCCCATCACATCCCAGGTGCCGGCCGGCTCGAGCACGTTCTGATCCTTGCGGGTCAGCACCGCAACCTGGTCTCCGGCCTCAGCCTCGGTGCCGCGACGCAAGGTCGTCAGCAGATCGTCGGCATACGCTCCATAACTGACCGTGGGAGCTTGCTTCTCGAAGCTCAGCGAGCCGTCGCCGGCCTCGGTGACGGCAGCGATCGAGCGGCCCATGTCCCCCCCGTTACCGATCTCCGAGGTCACCGACGCGATCAGTCGCTGCTGGGTGACCAGTTCGCTCAGATACTGCTCGAACCACGAATCCGGCTCGAGGTGGCGGACGAGCGTGACGACCTGGATCTGGTGCATGGCGAACACCATGGCCGTCGCGGCACAATGGCGCCCGAGCTCCAGGCAGCACGTGGCCAACGTCGGTAGTGACACACCGTCTCCGCCCAATGCGAGCGGGACGAAGGCTGACAGGGCCCGCTCCTCGCGTAGTGCGTCGATGCTCTCGACCGGAAACCGCGCGCCCCGATCAACGTCGTCAGCGTTGGCTGCGGCAATCTCTTGGGCGATCCTGCGGACGCTCGCGATCAGCGCCGGCTCACGATCCACGACGACGCTCATGCGGCCACGTCAGCTTGGAGCTGGTTCAAGGCAGCGCGGATCGCCGAGATGCTCTCGAACACGCTTCGCTTGAGCATGCTGTCTGGAAACTCCACGTCGAACTCCTCCTCGAGCCCCAGCATCACGCTGACGCTGGCGTGTGAACTCATTCCGGCCTGGAACAGGTCAGCATCATCGGCGACTGAATCGACGTCGCCCGGGAGGCGAGCGTGCTGGGACAGCACGCTGCGGATCCTGACGGTCATCTCGTCGGTCATGCTGACACCTGCGCAACCACGACTGCGGCCGCCATAGATCCATCGTGAGTCATGCTCATTGTCACCTCGTCGATCTGGAGCCGGTCTGCCAGCGCCGCAGCTTCGCCGGTGAGGACTACCTCAGGCCGGCCGCTGGGGCATCTGCGCACCTCGATAGAGCGCCAGGGGACCGCCTCGTCCTCACGTCCCAGAGCCTTCATGGTGGCCTCCTTGGCCGCGAACCGCGCGGCCAGACGATCGGGCTGGAAATCGCAGTCACGAAGTTCATCAGCCGTGTAGATCCGGTGCAGGTAGCGATCGCCGTGATCCCTGATCGAATCCCTGATGGCGTCCGTGAGGACAAGGTCGAGCCCTACTCGTAAACTCATTGCCCGATCCTAATCGGCATCATCGACGGAACTCGTTAGCGTGCCTTCGCGGGGCCGCGCAATATAGTGGAGCCAGGCCCCCTGTCCCGGCTCACCCGGGCCGACTGAGCGAGCCCAGGGATCAAGCACGTCTACGACGTCGTAACCCAGCTCGTCCAGCTGCCTCACCTGATCGTCGCGCCGCACGTAGTAATGCAGCGTCCCATAGTCGAGCGCGTCGTCGTTGACGATCGCGTGATCAGCGGTGCGTCGCTGCAGCGGCGCCAGCCGCCGCCGGTTGCGCAATCGGCGCGGTAGACGCGAGGCGGCGCGAACGAGGTCGACCGGCGACCGCTCGAGGACCTTGACGACGAGACCGAGCCCGCCGGAACGGGCCGGCTCAGCACCAGCGTCAGTGAGCTGTGCGTGGCCGTCCAGGTGGGCGAGGTTGTGCGAGGAGAAGATCAACAACCCGTCCGAGGTGAGCATCTCCCGCAGAGCCGCCAACGTCTGACGGCGCTCGTCCTGGTCGTAGACGTCAAGAATGTTGCTGGCTGCGATGATCGCATCGAACTTCCCGCCGAAGATGTCATCTGCCGAGCTCATGTCCCCGACGCGAATGTCCGCATCCGGATACTGGCTATGGCAGTAATCGACCATCTCCGCGGAGAGGTCAATCCCGTGCACCTGCCCTCCGAGGGCCACCAGGTAGCCGAGCACCCGGCCGCCACCGCAGCCGAGCTCGAGGACGCGGCCCGAGACGGACTCCCGGTAGCGAACCAGAATCACGACCTCCACGGGGGCCAGAGTCCGGTTGGCATATATGGAGACCTGGCCGCCGTGGCGCCAGAAC
>JBOGYN010000437.1:0-6018 GCA_050696855.1 Solirubrobacteraceae bacterium
AACGTCGGCCACGAGGCCACCGTCTCCAAGGTCGGCGATGACCAGCTCTTCTATCTGATGTCGCACGGCATCTCAGAAGAGGAAGCCTCCAAGCTGATCGTCAACGGCTTCATCGAGCCGATCACCAAGGAGCTGCCGATGGAGTACGCGGTCGAGATGAACCGGCTGATCGAGCTGCAGATGGAGGGTTCGATTGGCTAGCGCGCTCGTAGAGCGGCGCGAAAGCGCGGCTCGCCTGGCCGACACGCTCACGCTGCCCCAGTTCAAGGGGCGGCCGGGCTGGGAGTTCACCGACATCTCCGGGTTGGACCTGGACCGCTACCGCCCCGCCTCCGACGAGCCGGCCGGCGAGCGGCAGATGATCAAGCTGCCCTTCGGTATTGCCCCGGCCGACACCGCGCGGTGGTTGGAGCAGTGGGATGGACTCCAGACCCCGGCCCACGGCCAGGGACTTCCCGACGGCGTGATCGTCGCCCCGCTCGAGCAGGCAGCCAGCGAGCACCCCGAGCTCATCGAGCGTCACCTGGGCAGCGTGGTCTCCGCCCAGGACGACATGTTCGTGGCCCGCAACGACGCCGGCTTTCAGGGCGGCGCCTTCGTGTATGTGCCCCGAGGGGTGGTGCTGACGACGCCGATTGTGCTCACCGCCGTCCAATCCCAGGCCGACACCGAACTGCACCGCCGCACGGTGATCGTCCTCGAAGAGGGGGCCGAGGCCGAGGTCTGGGAGCAGTACGTCTCGGGATCAGACGATCTCGATGCGGTCTTCAACGTGGTCTCAGAGCTCGTGATCGGTGACAACGCCCGGCTGCGCTACGTGTGCGGCCAGGACCTGTCCGAGCGCAGCTGGATCTTCGGCACGCAGCGGGCCGAGGTCGGCCGCGACGGCCGCCTGGACTGGGTCGCACTCGGGTTCGGATCCGCGCAGGGGCACGTACGCATGGAGACGCGGCTGAGCGGCGAAGGCGCCGACGCGCGGGTCACCGGTGCCTACGCCACCCACGGGCGTCAGCACATCGACTTCGACACCACCCAGGAGCACGCGGCTCCCAACACCACGTCCGACCTTGCCTTCCGCGGCGTCCTTCAGGGTCGCTCAAGCGCGGTTTGGAAGGGCAATATCATCGTCGACCCCGGCGCGCAGAAGACCGACGCCTTCCAGGAGTCGCGCAACCTGTTGTTGTCAAAGCGGGCTCACGCCGACGCGATTCCCGGGCTGGAGATCCAGGCCAACGACGTGCGCTGCACGCACGCTGCTGCCATCGCCCAAGTCGATCCCGACCAGCTGTTCTATCTACGCTCCCACGGTCTGCCCGAGCCCGACGCCAAGCGCCTGGTGATCGAGGGCTTCCTGTCGGCCCTGGTCGAGCGCTTCGAGGCCGGCCCGGTGCGCGAGATCCTCGGGCAAGCGCTCGAGCAGCGCCTGTCGCTCGTCCTCGGCGACTGACCACCGGACCCGTTCCGCGGGGCGGCCGATTACGATAAGGCGGCGATGGCGCGTGGTGTGGCCCACCTGATCCCGCTCGGCTATGGGAAATTCGTCCGTGCTGACCGTGTCTATGCGCTCGTGCCGCTCGAAGGGCCCGAGCGCGGTGACGGGCGCCGGACGCTCGTCCATGTAGAGGGAATCGCCGAACCGCTGATCGCGTCACGCTCGGAGTTCGCGATTGCCCGCGATCTCGCCGACGCCTTGGGTGGCGGCCCTCCGCGCGGGCGTTCCGACGGCGGCGGCGACCAGATCCTCGGCCAGGACCCGCTCTTCTACTCGTAGGACAGCGCCTGGAGCGGTGTCAGCCGGGCGGCCCGGCGGGCGGGGAAGATCGCCGCCAGCAGCCCGACGATCCAGGCCGCGATCAGGAACACAATCAGCGACCCGACCGGGATCGTGAAGGCGATGAAGCTGACCCGGGCGGCGAGCAGGGCTCCGAACACGATCCCCAGCGCGATCCCGATCACCGAGCCGATCAGCGCCGTGATCACGCTCTCGTGACGGACCATGCGCCGGATCTGGCGCCGGCTCGTGCCAACCGCCCGCAGCATCCCGATCTCCCTGGTGCGCTCGAACACCGACAGCACCAGCGTGTTGACGATCCCGAACAGGCTGACCACGATCGACAGCGCGAGCAGCACGTAGAGGATGTTGAGGACCTGGCTGAGGCCCGAGATCTGGTTGTCGATGAACTTCTGGCGCGTCTGCACCTTGGCGACGGGATACTGGGCCAGCGCCCGCTTGAGCGCCGCCTGGTTGGCCGGCGTCTCGCCGCCCGTCATCCTCACGAACGAAAACAGGTTCTGAGGCTGCTGGTAGAGGGTGTCCCAGCGCGCCGCCGAGATCGTCACGGCGCCGAACGGGGAGCCGCCGTCCGGGGGTTTGAAGATGCCCTTGACGACGAAGCGCGCGCGTGTCCCCGTGGGGGTGGTGATGACCACCGTCGAGCCGCGGACGAGGTGACGTTGGCGGGCGTAGGAGTCGGTCGTGAAGGCACCGTCGGCCCCCAGCGCCGCGAGGACGGCTTGGGAGCCGTGCGTCCACTTCAGCCGGATCACCTGGCCCACAGCCGGATCCACGGCGGTCAGCTGCTCGCGGTGACCGAGCACTAGCCCTTGGCCAGCCCGGACGTTGCCGACCGCGGTCACTCCCGCCGCGCGAGCGGCGGCGGACCCGGCCGTGATCGGCACCGGCGAGAAGTTGTTCTGGGCGGTGATCGCGTAGTCGCCGGTGAAGAGGTCATTGACCGCGCCTCGGAAGTTGCTGATGATCCCGGCCGAGAGCATCGCCACCAGCGTCACCAGGGCCAGTCCGATCATCAGCGCGGACGCGGTGGATGCGGTCCGCTGCGGGTTGCGGCGCGCGTTGTCGCGGGCGAGACGGCCGATCGGACCGGCGATCTTCGTGGCTGGCCAGCCCAGCCAGCTCGCCAGCCGCGGCACGATCCGCGCCGAGAGCAGGGCGATGCCGATGAAGACCAGCACGGCCCCCGCCCCCATCAGGCCCAGCGTCGGGCCGGTCCCGCTGGCCACGAACAGACCGAGGGCAACCGCCACGAAGCCGAGCGTGACGGTGGCCGCTGAGCCGACGTTGCGAAAGCGCGACAGCCGGCCCTCGGGGAGCATGGCCCCCTCGCGTACGGCCGCGATCGGCTCCACCCGCGTGGCCCGAAGCGCCGGTCGCAGACTGGCCAGTACCGTCACGATCACCCCGACCAAGATCGAGACGATCACGGTTCGCCCCTCCACCACGGTGCCGCTGTTGGGAAGCGTCAGGCCGGCGGCGTTGAAGAGCGCGAACAGACCCTGGGCCAGACCCAAGCCCGCCACTAGGCCGACCACCGAGGCCACCACCCCGACCGCGAATGACTCGATCAGGATCGAGCGCAGCACCTGGCGGCGCGACGCCCCGAGTGTTCGCAGGGTGGCGAATTCCCGGGTCCGCTGGGCGATCGTGATCGAAAGCGAGTTGGCGATCACGAAGCTACCGACGAACAGGGCCACGCCCGCGAACACGAGCAGGAAGGTCTTCAAAAAGGAGAGGAAGCCCGTAGTCGCCGAGGCGGCCTTGCTGGCCTCTTGCGCGCCCGTGCGCACCTGGGTGTGGGGGGGGAGCACTGCGCGGATTTCAGCCACGAGCCGCTGGGGGCTGACCCCAGACTTGGCGCTGACGCGGATGTCGTCGAGCTTGCCGGCCTTGGAAAACAGCCGCTGAGCGGTCACGAGATCAAATCCAGCCAGAGTGGCCCCGCCGATCGAGCTCGAGCTGCCGAACCGGACCAGCCCCGAGATGCGCATCGACACGACCGGTCCGGTCGCCTGGACGCCGATCTGCTCGCCTGCCCGGAGGTTCTTCTTGGCTGCCGTGTTGGTGTCGACGACGACTTCACCCGCCCCTGGCCACTGGCCGCTGACCAGCTTCAGCGAGTTGAACTGCGGCCGGGACGGGTCAACGCTGAAGCCCAGGTTGGGGGCGCCGCCGAAGGCGATCGCCTGCCCGTTCTTGATCAGCTGCGGGCTCCCGGCCACGCCGCCCAGGGCATCGTGGACACCGGGCAGGCCGCGGACACGCGCGAGCAGCGATTCCGAGAACGATGGTGCCGAGGCCGGGTTGCCCCCCACGCCGCCGTTGCTTGAGCCGGTGTCGATCGCGCTGCGGCCGGTGACTGTGGCATCGGTGCCCCGGTACACGGTCTGAAAGATCGAGCCGAAGGCGTTGTTGATCGAGTCGGTGAGGACGTAGGTGCCGGCCACCAGCGCCACCCCGAGAACGATCGCGAGCGCCGTCAGCGCGGTGCGCAGCCGCCTGGTGGCGATGCCCTTGAGCGCGACCCCGAGCACCGTCTAGCCGTCGAGGCCCTTCATCGCGTCCACGATCTCGGCTTCGCTTGATCTCCCGATGGTCTTGACGATCTGGCCGTCGGAGAGGAACAGGATCCGGTCGGCGATCGCCGCCGCGCGTGGATCGTGGGTGACCATCACGACCGTCTGGCCGACCGAGTCGACCGAGCGGCGCAGAAGCGAGAGAATCTCCCCGCTCGAGGTCGAGTCCAGGTTGCCGGTCGGCTCGTCGGCGAACAGGACCGCCGGCCGGCTCACCAGCGCCCGGGCGATCGCCACCCGTTGCTGCTGGCCGCCGGAGAGTTCGGAGGGGCGGTGGGTCAGGCGGTCGCCCAACCCGGTTTCGTCGATCACCGTCTCGAGCCACGCCGGATCGGGCTCCCGGCCGGCGATGGCCATCGGAAGCAGCATGTTCTCGCGGGCGTTGAGCATCGGCAGTAGGTTGAAGAACTGGAAGACGAAGCCGACGTGATCGCGGCGCAGCCGCGTCAGCGCGTCGTCCTTGAGTTCGGTGAGCTCGGTGTCCTGAACACGAACCGAGCCCTCGGTCGGCTTGTCGAGGCCGGCCAGGATGTGCATGAGCGTCGACTTGCCCGACCCCGAGGGCCCCATCACCGCGGTCAGCTCGCCGCGCGCGATCTCGACCGTCACCCCCCGCAGCGCCGTCACCGATGTGTCGCCGGCGCCGAAGCGACGTACAACCCCCGTCGCAACCACGACGGGTCCTGACCCCCCCGAGTGCGCCAGACCCTCCTCCACGCCGCCGACGTTATCGGTCCCGGCGGCGGCGCGCGTTTTAAACTTGTGCTTGTGCGCCAGATCCTCATGCTGCGCGGAATCAACCTGGGGTCCAAGCGACGGGTGCCGATGGCCGATCTACGAGCCCTGTTCACCGACGCCGGCTACGCGGACGTCGCGACCTACCTGCAGAGCGGCAACGTCGCCCTCAGCAGCTCCGCCCCGGCGATCGAAGTCGAGCGCGAGGGCGCGCGCTTGATTTCCGGGCACTTCGGCTTCGACGTGCCGGTGGTCGTCCGCACCCGAACTCAGCTGGCCCGGGTCGTGAAACACGATCCGCACGGCTCAGTGGTCGACAACCCCAAGCTCTACCAAGTGAGCTTCCGCGCCGAGAAGCTCGATGCGGCCACAGCGGAGCGGCTTCTCGGGCTCGCCACCGATGCCGAGCACGTCGCCGTCCAGGGCCGCGAGGTCTACTGCTGGCATGCCGGGGGCGTGGCCCGTTCCAAGCTCTGGAACGCCCTCGGCGGTAAGGGCCTCGGCGTCACCGCGACCACGCGGAACTGGACCACGGTCCTGGCCTTGCTGGCCATGAGTGAGGACGGCTGACGTGCGCGAACTTGCGATCCCCGGCCGCAGCCCGGTGATCGTCGCCCGCGGCCCGGACCGGCTGGACTGACTGCTCGCTGCGGTTGGCGTGCGGTCGGCGCGGGTATAGCTGGCCCGACGCACCGTGAAGCTCGCGACCTTCCGCATTTCCGACCGGGACGGGCCACTAGCTGGGGTGGTGCGCGACGACCGCGGGCACGCCCCGACCGACGGCGTCACCGTCCTCGATGTTCTGGCCGGTGACGCCAAGCCAGAGGTGACCGACCGCGGCTGGGCGCTTGCTGAGGTGACGCTCTTGACCCCGGTGCCCGGGGATCTGATTTTGACGGGCACCCCGAGCGG
>JBOGYN010000438.1:0-3870 GCA_050696855.1 Solirubrobacteraceae bacterium
TCTCCGGGCTGGACGGTGTAGGTAGTCGCTACGGGCGGCCCGGGCTCGTTGCCTGGGATGGAATCCACACGCGAAAGCGCCGCCACTGCTGGCGGCGCAGAGTAACTGAAGCTGGAGAGCTGCACTCCCCATGGTGGGTCGATGAACTGCTGGTGGGCGACGGACGAAGTGTTGCGGTGGGCGGCGGCGGGTACAACGGTCGATGCTGCACCGGCTCCCATCGCTGCTAGTCCTGCGACGGCGATCGCAGTTTTCAGTAGGGGACGCAAGGGCTTCCTTTCGTAGTTTTCTCTGTTGACCGGCAGGGGTAGCGGCTCCCGCTGGCTCCGGGTAGGCTACGGGCTGAATGCTCCGACTGCAAGCAAGGGTGGCTACTCGATGACTGTTGTCCCTGATGACGGCGGCGATTTTCGGCTCGCCTTGGATAGAACCCGCGACGCGGTCGACACCCTGACCAGCCCTTTGGGGTTGTACCTTCAGGGTCCGCTGGTCCCCCTGCCCCAGCAGGATGGGGAGACGGTGGCAGTGATCGCCGACTTCCTTCTCGGAGACCTCGCCTTCGCTGACCGAGTCCAGAACCCGCAGCGCTACGCTGAGGACGACAAGACCAGAGAGATGTTCGCTGACGCCGGACTGGACGACCCTTCGGAGGCCCTGAAGGCTCAGTGGGGGAAGCTGTTGAACCGAGAGGACGATGACGGCGACACCGGAAGCACTGCGTGACCATTACCGGCTGATAGGCCAGGTCGAGGAGATCCGGGTTCGCAGCGGCGACCGGCGCCCCCCGAAGTTCGTGAAACGCCGCGCTCGCTGCACCGGGCGGCACGCCGACGCTACTTGCCGGGGCTGCTTCGAGCATATCGAGTCGGGAACGAAGATGGTGTGGCGAGAGGACGTGAACTGCTACGTCGCCGCCCGCCGCGACTACTACTGGCATCCTCATTGCGACCCTGACTACGTGAATCGGGAGTGGTCGAAACTCAGAAACCGGTTTCTGCGGGACGGCTGGGCGATCCCGGCGTGACCGGCATAGTCGCGGTGGCGGTGGCCGCTCCGTGCCGTTACTGCGGTGTGCCCGCGTATCTGAGCGACGAGAACGGCTCGTTGCACCCGTGCTGCCGGTTCTGGATCGAAGAGCAGGGAGCGACCCGGTGCGTGGCGTGCGCGGCCTCGCGGGGCAGGCGGGAGAACAACTCGAATGGAACGGCGAGACGCGCCGACGGCACGCGAAGAAGCGGCCGCTCGCCGATCGCCCGTACCGAAGATCCGACGTCATCTCATGTTGCAGCCTCGGCGATCGAACCGAAACGAGATACCCGCAAGGCGAAGGTATTGGACCGACTTCGGGCAGCGGACGGCGGTTGGGTCGACGGAAACGCCTTGTACGCCCCGGACGTAGGAGGCAGCGAGGGGCTGCGGCGGCTTCGCGAGCTAGCCAATGACGGCTGGCAGATCAACAAACGCCCCAACCCCACTTCTGACACCGCCTGGCAGTACCGACTGATCGGGAAGGCGTGACATGCTTGAGCTGACGGTCCGAACCCTCCCCGGCCGACGCAGCGACGCCGAGATCCGCGACCTGGCCCGAGAGTGGTCGGCAGGCCGAGTGTTCGACTTCGACTCCATAGCGGAGCAGTCATCCCGGTTGGCTCCTATGGTGTTCCTGCCGGTGACGTTCGGGGCGCTGCATGACTACACCCCGCAGCAACTCCGCGAACTGTTCGTGTTCGCGATCTCCGGCAGAGACCGGACTGCTGGGCGCGCAGTGGACGGTCTGCCGATATTCTTTTCCTGCCAGGTATGGAATCGGGCTGACGCTGTCCGAGCGCACAACCTGGCGGCGCGCATGGTGGAGATGTCGGCCGACCTTCCGGTCTAGGCGGGTTCGCCTTCGCAGCAGGCGTTTTTGTAACCGCACGAAGGGCACCGCCACCGATGCTGTGTCGGCGCGAACGGCCTGTCGCAGTTGACGCATGGGATCACCGCATCAATCTAGGTTGATCCACGCGACCTGGTGTAGCGAACGGCTAGTCTCTAACGAAACCACCCATGCTGTAGGAGGAAAGTGGCGATTCGTTGGGGTGATCTCAGTGACAGCGCTCGCGCTCGGATCGAGACCGACCATGGCGTGAAGGCAGGTCAACGGACTCGGAAGCCGGTCGATCGGAGCCTGGAGGAGGGGCTGCTGTCGCAGCTCCGGATGTTGAAGATCCCGAAGCCAGAACGCGAACATCGCTTCCATCCGACTCGGAAATGGCGGTTCGATCTGGCCTGGCCGGAAGCGAAATTCGCGGTGGAGGTCGACGGCGGAACGTGGGTTGGCGGCGGTCACGTCCGCGGCCAACAGAACGAGTCGGACTGCGAGAAAGGGGCCGAGGCGGCGCTGCTCGGCTGGCGGGTGATCCATGTGAATAACCACATGGTCGAGGACGGTCGCGCCGCTTCCTACGTTGAGCGGTACCTGCTCGGCGGTCGTGATGCTTGAACGTGCGTGGAAACGGATTGCTGATCGGTTGATCCCAGCGGGAGTTCTCCGGATGAGCAACAACTGGAACGAACGAGCCCATCGACGGGTAGACGAAGGTCGCTGCCCGAACTGCGGCCGATTCTCGCACGACTGGCTTCTCGACCACGGTGACGGCGACGACGGTTTCACCTGTCAGTACCGCCCCGAGGACCAAGACTTCCTGACAGTGGCGAAGCGATGAAAGTCGTGATCGGCTGCCCGGTACGAAGCCGCGAGTGGATCATGCGCCGCTGGTTCTTCCATACGAGCATGGCAGCAGAGTTCGCTGGGGTGGACGTCGAGTATGTGTTCGTCGTCGCCGCGGACGACCCGTCCCGTGAAGTCATCGCCGCGTCCGCTCCGGGGCCGTACCGATTCGTGGATTCCCAGGAGGTGACAGCACCGGATCTGCGCGGCTGGAACCCGACCAGGTTCCGTCATATGACGATCCTGAGAAACTGGCTGCTCAACGCCGTACGCGAGACAGACCCGGACTATTTCTTGTCTCTTGACAGCGATATCTTGTTGCACGAGGACGCCTTGCACAACCTGATCGACACGGCAGGTTCCGGCTATGACGCGGTGGGCGGCAAATGCTGGATGACAGACCTGAAAGACGCCTGCTCCTATCTGATGCTCATCAACTCGCACGGATTCGTTCGCCCGGACGTACATAATGTGATCCCGGTGGACGTGATAATGGCGATCAAGTTGATGTCACGGAAGGCGTACGCGATTGATTACATCTTCGACTCGGACGGCGAGGATGTCGGCTGGTCCCGTGAGGCCACCCGGGTAGGACTGAAGTTGGGGTTCGACGGGCGTGTCTGCTCGAAGCACGTGATGCGCGAGTTCGACGTGGACGGCACCTCGCGGCTCAACGCCATCGACCCGAGGTGCGGGTATTGAAAGCCGTCGAGCTGGTGGTAGTCAACTATCACACACCAGCCGACCTGTCCCGTTTCTGCGAGTCGCTGCTGTCGTCCCCCCCCGGAATCCCGTGGCATCTGACAGTGGTGAACGTCGACTCTGCCGAACCTGACCGGCTGGCGTACGCTCAGATCGAGGAACGTTTCAAGCTGTCCGAGTTTGCCAACCAAATCGGCTGTTGGGACGCGGTCGGCAATATCGGTTATGCACGGGCATGTAACGAGGCAGCGTTGAAGGCCAATCCCTTCCCTCACGAGTATCTGGCGTTCTTCAACGCTGACGTGACGTTGCGGCCGCACGCTATAGACGAGTGCATCGCCGCGTTGGACGCCAACCCAGAGTGGGGTGTACTCGGACCTCGCCAAGTGGACAGCTCGAACCGGGTCACGCACGCCGGGATTTTTGGTACGCCGGACCACCCACGGCATCGAGCA
>JBOGYN010000439.1:0-7042 GCA_050696855.1 Solirubrobacteraceae bacterium
CGTCTTGGCCCTCCTGATCGGGCAGGACCAGATCGGCGATGCGCTGGGCCGCGTTCACGCGCCGAAGTCTACGGATGCTCGATACTGCAGCGCGATGCCCGAGCTTCTCTGGGAACCCTCTGCGGAACGGATCGAGCGCGCGACGCTGACGCGGTACCTGGCGTGGCTGCGGCGCGAGCGAGGGCTGGGGTTCGATGATTACGCGGGACTTTGGGAATGGTCGGTGAGCGATCTGGACGCGTTCTGGAGCTCGATCGTCGCCTTCTTCGACGTCCGTTTCGAGAGCGGTGGAGAGCAGGTGCTGGCCAGTCGGGCGATGCCCGGCGCCCAATGGTTCCCGGGGTCGCGGGTGTCGTTCGCCGAGCACGTGTTTCGCGGCAAGGATGACGACAAGGTGGCCATCCAGCACGCCTCCGAGCTGCGCGAGCTCGGGTCCTGGACCTGGGGTGAGCTCCGCGCCCAGACGGCGGCAATCGCGGCCGGCCTGCGCGCCCTCGGGGTTTCCGAGGGGGATCGGGTGGTCGCCTATCTGCCCAACATCCCCGAGACCGTGGCCGCGTTTTTGGCCTGCGCGTCGATTGGCGCGGTCTGGTCCGCGGCCGCCCCCGAGTTCGGCGCCCGCAGCGTGATCGACCGCTTCGCGCAGGTGGAGCCCAAGGTGCTGCTGGCGATCGACGGCTATCGCTACGGCGGCAAGGACCACGATCGCTCGGCGGCCGTGGGCGCGATCGAGGCCGAGATCCCGGGACTCGAGAAGGTGGTGCGCTTTGGGTACCTGGACGGCAGCGGTTGGGAGGACGGCTTCCTCCGTGAGGGCGAGGAGCTCGGGTTCGCCGCCCTGCCGTTTGATCACCCCCTGTGGGTGCTCTACAGCTCGGGGACCACCGGGCTGCCCAAGCCGATCGTGCACGGCCACGGCGGGATCCTGCTCGAGCAGGTCAAGAAGATGCACCTGCACCTCGACGCGCAGCCCGGCGACCGGGTGTTCTGGTTCACCACCACCGGCTGGATGATGTGGAACTTCCTGGTCGGGGTGCTGCTCACCGACGCCTCGGTGGTCCTGTTTGACGGCAACCCCGGCCACCCTGATCTGGGGGTGCTCTGGGACCTCGCCCAGGACGCGGAGATCACCACCTTCGGGACCAGCGCCGCGTACATCGCGACGTGCATGAAGGATGGGATCGTCCCGGCCGACGGGCGGGACTTGAGTGCGCTGCGGGCCGTGGGCTCGACCGGCTCGCCGCTGTCGCCCGAGGGTTTCTCGTGGATCTACGAGCAGCTCGGTTCTGACACGTGGCTGTTCTCGACCTCGGGCGGCACCGATATGTGCACGGCTTTCGTGGGCGGCGTTTCGGTGCTGCCGGTGTATCTAGGCGAGCTCCAGGCCCGCTGTCTGGGCGCCTCGGTCCAGGCCTGGGACCCCGACGGCCAGGCGCTGGTGGGGGAGGTGGGCGAGCTGGTCATCACCGAGCCGATGCCCTCGATGCCGCTCTTCTTCTGGGGCGACGAAGACGGCTCGCGCCTGCAGGAGAGCTACTTCTCGATGTACCCGGGGGTCTGGCGCCACGGAGACTGGATCGAGATCACCGAGCGCGGCACGGCGATCATCTACGGGCGCTCGGATTCGACCATCAACCGCGGCGGCGTCCGGATGGGGACGAGCGAGATCTACCGGGCGGTGCTCGACGTGCCCGAGGTCGTGGATGCGCTGGTCGTCGACCTGCCGCGCGCGGGAACCGACGGGTGGATGCCGCTGTTCGTGGTGTTGCGCGAAGGGGCGGAGCTCGACGATGAGCTGGTGGCCCAGATCCGCCGGCGGGTGCGCGAGGACTGCTCGCCGCGCCACGTGCCCAACGAGATCCGCGCGATCCCGGCCGTCCCGCGGACGCTGTCGGGCAAGGTGCTCGAGGTCCCGGTCAAGCGGATCCTGTCGGGGACGCGGGCTGATGAGGCCGCGTCGCGGGAGTCACTGGCCAACCCCGAGGCGCTCGACTACTTCGTCGACTTGGCCGCCGCGGAGCGCGAAGTGTCGTGACTTTGTAACTCTTCGGAGTTGCCCGGGCCGCGGTCGCGGATCATGCGTGGCTTGGGGTTTTCAGGACACATAGGGTCCAGGATCGCCCAATGGGCCGCGCGGCAGTACGGGCACGTGACCCGCGCGCAGCTTCTGGCGATCGGACTCAGCGAGCGCACGATCTCACGGTGGATTGCCCGAGGCAAGCTGATCCCGGTCCACGTGGGGGTGTACGCGGTGGGCTACCTGCGCCCGGACGCGGTAGCCCGCGCGGCGGCGGCGCTCCTGGCCTGCGGACCCGATGCCGTCCTCAGCCACGAGACGGCCGCCGCGCACTGGGGGTTTGCACCGAAGTGGCCCGAGCGGCCCGAGGTCGCCGGGCCCAGAGATCGGCGCAGACCCGGGATCCGTTACCACCACACCCGCACCCTGACGCGCCGCGACATCCGTCGTCACCAGGGCCTGCGGGTCACCAGCCCGGCCCGCACGCTGATCGACATCGCGCCCCGTCTGACCCGAAGTCAACGGGCGCGGGCGGTCAACGATGCGCGCCTACGCGGTCTTCTCAAAGGTCCGGAGCTGGAGGGCCTGGCCCACCTGACCGCGATCAGGTCCAGGCCCACCCGGTCGCGATTCGAAGACGAGTTCCCGGCCTTCGCGCGCGCCCACGGCCTCCCCGAGCCCGAGATCAACGCCCACGTGGCCGGCTATGAGGTCGACGTGCTGTTCCCCCGCGAGCGGGTGATCGTCGAGCTCGACAGCTGGGAGCACCACCAGGACCGGAGCACGTTCGAGAGTGACCGCGAGCGCGATGCCGCGACCCTGGAGGCGGGACACGTAACGGTTCGCATGACCTGGGAGCGGTACACGGGCCGGCCGAAGGCAGAGGCGGCGAGACTGGGCGAGATCCTGCGGGAACGGCGGGCAAGCGCGCAAGCGGCGTAGGCTGGTTGGACGGGGTCGGAGCGGGGAAGCGTTGCCTACAGTCCTCTTACGGACTTCTTCCCCACCTCTGACGCCGTTCTCAATGAGCGCTGCTCTACTGGTAACCCAGCAAGAGACCCGCCTCAGTCAGACCAATCAGGAGATGAGAAGCACAAAATGAAAACTTTCAGCCGATGGATGCCAATTGTCGGCGGCGCCATTGCGGGAGGGGTCATTGCGCTGGTCGTGGCCAGCGGATCGACTTCGTCCAAGACTGTGACTCGGACCGTCACCAACTCCGCTCAGCAGGCTGCTCTGCCCGCTTCGTTCAGTAAGGGCAGCGGCATGACCGTCAACCAGATCTACAAGGCCTCCAGTCCCGGCGTGGTCGACATCGTCGTCACCTCGCAATCCCAGGGCCTGAGCTTCTTCGGCGGCGGCGGCTCGCAGAAGACCAAGGGCGAGGGTGCCGGCGTGGTCTACAACAACAAGGGCGACATCCTCACCGACGAGCACGTCGTCGCCGGTGCCACTTCGGTCAAGGTCAACTTCCAGGACGGCAAGAGCTATTCCGGCACCGTGGTCGGCACCGATCCGTCCACCGATGTCGGTGTGGTGCACGTCAACGCCCCGAGCTCGGAGCTGCACCCGATTCCGTTGGCCAACTCCGACAACGCCGCCGTCGGGGACCCGGTGGTGGCGATCGGCAGCCCGTTCACCTTTGCCGAGACGACCACGACGGGGATCGTCAGCCAGACCGGACGCAGCATCAAAGCGCCCAACAACTTCACGATCCCCAATGCGATCCAGACCGACGCGGCCATCAATCCCGGCAATTCGGGGGGTCCGCTGCTTGACGCCAGCGGCCACGTGCTCGGACTCAACGATCAGATCGAGACCAGCAACACGACCGCCGGCGGTCAGGGCTCGAGCTCGGGGATCGGTTTCGCGATCCCGTCCAACACGGTGGCACGGATCGCGGGCCGGATCATCTCGGGCCAGAAGGTCAAGCACGCCTACGTGGGCGTCTATCTGGCCAACAGCTCGGCCGGTGGCGCCGAGATCGCCCAGGTCACGCCCGGCACGCCGGGCGCCCAGGCAGGGCTCAAGGCGCACGACGTGATCACCGGGATCAACGGCCAGACGATCACCTCGACCGATCAGTTCATCGCCACTGTGGACAACTACGGCCCCGGCCAGACGGTAACCATGACCGTCAAGCGGGGCGGACAGTCCCAGCAGATCAAGGTCCATCTCGGGACGCGGCCCGCGGCCACGCCCTCCGGGGGGTAACGCAAACCGCGCGCAACGCCCGCCGCCCAGCCGGGCGGCGGGCCGAGCGCCGGCTAGACGCTCGCGGCCGCCGCCAGCCGCCGGCGGCGGGTCGTGAGCGCCGTGGTGAAAAGGCTGAGCCCGAGCAGCGTGATCAGGACGGGGCCGAGCGCTCCGTGCCCGAAGATCGTGGCCAGGCCGTAGGCAGCGGCTCCGAACAGACCCGCGATCGGGAGCGTGACCACCCAGGCAGCGGCGATGCTGCCCGCCACGCCCCAGCGGACGGCCGACAGGCGCTTGGCGGCGCCGGCGCCCATGACGCCGCCCGAGATGACGTGGGTCGAGGACAGCGGATAGCCGAAATGCGACGAGATCAGGATCACGGCCGCGCCGGCGCCTTGAGCGGCGAAGCCCTGGGCGGCGTCCATGCGAATGATCCGGCTGCCGACGGTGCGGATGATCCGCCAGCCGCCGGCGTAGGTGCCGAGCGAGATCGCGGTCGCGGCGGTGATCACTACCCAGGTCGGCACGGTCGCGTGCTTGGCGCTCAGGTCACCGTGGGCGACCAGCGCCAGAGTGATCACGCCCATCGTCTTCTGGGCGTCGTTGGTCCCGTGGGCGAGGGCGAGCAGCGAACTGGTGGCGATCTGCCCAACCCGAAAGACCCGGGTGACCGATCCAGGCCGCCGCCGCCCAAACAGCGAATAGATCACGATGATCGCCACGCCCGCGGCGAGGAAAGCGGTGATCGGCGCAATCACGGCGGGGACCACGATCTTGGTGATGATCGCGGCGCCCTTGACCCCAGAGCCACCGACCGCCGCCAGCATTGCCCCGATCACACCGCCGATCAAGGCGTGCGAGGAGCTCGAGGGGAGGCCGCCCCACCAGGTGATCAGGTTCCAGGTGATCGCCCCGATCAGCCCCGCGAAGGCGATCGACTCGGTGACCTGGCCGGCGTCGATGATGCCGGTGGCGACCGTCGCGGCCACCTTCAGCGAGATGAAGGCACCAACGAAGTTGAGCACCGAGGCGAGGGCGATCGCCGTCCGGGGCGCCAGCGCCCGCGTGGAGATCGCAGAGGCGACGACGTTGGCGGTGTCGTGAAAGCCGTTGGTGAAGTCAAAGGCCAGGGCCGCGGCGATGACAATGACGAGGAGAAGATTGCTGTGCACGAGGGGGGCGAACCGCTAGCTGGAGAAGCTCGCGGCCCAATTCAGCGTGCGCTGCATGAGCTCGGTGTGGACGCTGCGGGTGGCGCCGGAGCGCCGGGTCCAGTCGCCCTCGGCGTCGAGCGTCCAGGCGTTCGTGTCATCCGCCAGGCACCGCTCGAGCGTGTCATCGAGCTCGGACTTCAGCTCGGCTGACTCGACCGGCACGAGCAGCTCGACGCGCGTGTCGAGGTTTCGTGGCATTAGGTCGGCCGAGCCGATGTAGTACACGTGCTCCTCGCCGCGGTGGAAGGAGTAGATCCGCGAGTGCTCGAGAAAGCGTCCGACCACCGAGGTGACGGAGATCGTCTCGCTGACCCCGGGCACGCCGGGCAACAGGCAGCAGATGCCGCGCACGTTGAGGTCGATCGGGACCCCGGCCTGGGAGGCGGCGTAGAGCGCCTCGATGACCCCGGCGTCGACGAGTGAGTTCATCTTCATCGCGATCCGGCTCGGCTCGCCGGCCTGGTGGGAGGCCACCGTACGCTCGATCTCCCCGACCAGGGGCCGGCGCATCCAGGTCGGGGCGACGAGCACCTTGTGCTGGGGCTCGGGGTGGCCGTAGCCGGTCAGCGTGTTGAACAGGTTGGCCACTTCCTCGGTGATCTGGCGATCGGTGGTGAAGAGGCCGAAGTCCTCGTACAGACGGGCGTTCTTGGCGTGGAAGTTGCCGGTCCCGACCATCACGTAGTGGCGCACCTGCGAGCGCTCGCGGCGGACGATCAGGATCGCCTTGGCGTGGGTCTTGAGGCCGGGGATGCCGTGCACGACGTGGGCGCCTACCTCTTCCAGGGCTCGTGACCAGTGGATGTTCTGGCGTTCGTCAAACCGCGCCTTGAGCTCAACCAGGCAGACGGCCTGCTTGCCCTTCTCGGCGGCGGCGATCAGGGACGGGACCAGGGCCGAGTCATCGGAGGTCCGGTACACGGTCATCTTGATCGCGAGCACGTTGGGGTCATCGACGGCCTGGCGGACGAACCGTTCCGCGCTGGAGGAGAACGACTGATACGGATAGTGGACGAGCACGTCGCCGGCCCGCAGCGCCCGGAACATGTCGGGCTGCTCGTCGGCATCGCCCGCAGCGACCGACAGGCCGGTCTGGGGAACGGGCGTCCAGCCGCTGAAGCGCAGCTCGGAATGGCCCTCGATCGAGGCGATCTGCCAGAGGTCGCCCATGTCGAGCAGGCCGTCGACGTCGTAGACCTGGACTTCGTCGACATCCAGCCACTCGATCAGCCGGGTGCGCAGGGAGGGCTCCATGCTGGCTCCGACCTCGAGCCGGACGACCTCGCCGAAGCGCCGACGACGCAGCTCGTCCTCGACCGCCTGAAGCAGGTCGTCGGCCTCGTCGGAGACCTCGAAGTCGGCGTCGCGGGTGACGCGGAAGAGGTCGTAGCTGAGGATGTCCATCCCGGGGAAGAGCGCGTCTAGGTGTTTGGCGATGATGTCCTCGAGGGGGATGAAGGTGGCCTTGCTGATCTCGACGAAGCGGGGCAGGACCTCCTTGGGAACCTTGACGCGCGCGAATGCCTCGTGGTCGAGGTCGGGGTCGTGCAGGCGCACGATCAGGCTCAACGACAAGTTCGAGATGTAGGGGAAGGGTCGGCCCGGGCCGACCGCG
>JBOGYN010000440.1:0-2034 GCA_050696855.1 Solirubrobacteraceae bacterium
CGGCTGGGCATACCTGGCGGCGCTGAACAACGCCGAGTCCACGTTCGGGACCAACAACGGCCCAGGCACCGGCGTGCTTTCGGGCTCAAACTCGGCCGGGGCGGCCGGCCCGATGCAGATCGGGATCGGCGGCGCCGCGACCGACAACTGGGACACGATCCTCGCCGAGATCCCCGCCGGACTTGCCGGCGGCGCGCGGCCACCCAGCGTCTACAACGAGACCGACGCCGTCTACGGCGCCGCCGCGCTCCTGCGCAAGTGGGGAGCGCCGGGGAGCTGGCAGGCGGCGCTGGTGGCGTGGAACAACTACCCGCCCGAGATCGCCCAGGTCACCCAGCTCGTCGCGCAGTACACCAACACCAGCCAGACCCGTCCTGGCGCAACCCCGGTGCCCTCGCCCTCGACGACACCCGTCCCGTCCGGCGGGTTTTCAGGGTGCGTCCCGGTCACCGGGCCCGCGACGCCCGGGGCCGTCGCCAAGATCCTTCCCAACGGGCTCGCCGAGATCCCCCAATCAGCGCCGCCCGCCGTCCAAGAAATGGTCGCGGCCGGTAACCAGATCATCAGCTACCCCTACAGCTACGCCGGCGGGCATTCACCCGCGTCGATGCGAGTGCCGCCCGGTCCGACCGCCGACCCCGGAGCGCAGGAGAACGGCGGCCCGGGCTATGACTGCTCATCTGCCGTCAGCTTCCTCTTGTGGGGCGGGGGCCTCGGCCAGTGGCTGCTTGACGGCCAGGTCGACGACTCCTGGACACTCGAGAACGTCGGTGTTCGGGGTGCCGGCCAGTGGGTGACGATCTACGCCGGCACCTCCGGCGGGCAGGGACACACGTTCATCAAGGTCGCCGGGATCGTGCTCGACACCGTGCACGGCTCAGCCACCACCCCGGGAGGTACCGGGCCGCGCTGGCAGCCCGCCTCCGAGGTCGCCTACGAGCTCTCAAACGGCTCGTTCGTCACCCGCCACCCCCACGGCCTATGACCCGCCAACAACGCGCGCTGCTCGTCGTTGTCGCCTGCCTGCTGGGGCTCGCGGGCTGCGCCAGCTCTCACAGCTCCAGGCCCGCGACGTCGGGCGCGACACGTCGCGCGTCGACGAGCACGAGCGGCGCTGCCGAGCACACGGCCGCGTCGCTGTTCGCCTCCGCTTACGTTCGCGTCCTCGACGGCGCCGGCGCGGCCAGCGGACTGCCTAACGCGACGCCAACCGTGCGCGCGCTGGCCGGCCAGGCAGGTTTGATCCCTCCCGCTCGGCGGCGCGGCACACTCGTGATGAGCGAGCTGCACCCCACCGCGGGCACCACAGGCGACTACCTGTTGACCGCCCGCGACCAGGCGCACACCTTCTACGCACAGCTCATGCTCACCGTAAGGGACGGCCGCTGGCTGGTGGTGCAGCTCACGCCGCCTGACTTCGTGCAGGTGTTCGCACCGGCCGGCCCTCCACCACCGGCACCACCCGCCGGATCCTCCGCACCCGAGAAGGCGGCGCGGCTGTTCCTGCGCGGCTATCTGCCGTGGCTCTACGGCCAGGCGCCGCCGCGCGCGATCACCGACCTGACAAGGGGGCTGCAGGCGGATCTCAAGGCGCACCCGCCGCGGGTGCCGCCGAGCATGCACGCGTTGATAGCGAAGGTCGCGGCGATCGCGATGCAGCGCCACGGCAGCGGGTGGCAGACGCTGGCGAACATCACCGACGGACACGAGACCTACGAGCTCGTGCTCACCGTCGCGCCGACCCGCGGCCGGTGGCTCGTCAGCAAAGTCAGCTTGACGTGATGACCGCGCCCCGGCCCCTTGACGCACTTTCCCCCGCCCCGGCCGGACGCGAGCCGAGCCACACTCCAACGAGTCCGACAGGAGGTAGGTAGCGATGCAGGAGCCCTCAGACGGGATCGCCGAGGAACTCGAGCGCCAGCTGCAGCTCGGACTGGCCACAGCCACAATCGTGGCACGCCGCGCGATCGCCACCCGCCAGCACGCCGTCGAGCAGGCGCACCGCGAAAGCCAGCAGGCCGCCCGGGCGACAAC
>JBOGYN010000441.1:0-14292 GCA_050696855.1 Solirubrobacteraceae bacterium
TGGCTGAGCTCCTCCATGGGGACCAAGGCTCGCACACACACACACACACACACACACTCATCGGGAACGGTGGCCGACCGGAATCACGTGGAGGATGAAATCGCTGGTGAAGTGCACCCCGTCCACCTGGATGCCGTAGCAACCGGGCTTCCGGACCCAGATCGACGAGGCAGGGCCCTGTGACCAAGGCTAGGCCCACTAGGGGGCGCAGCTCGTGCGCGAGCCCGACCGCTGGCCAGCTTCGATCGCCGACACGGCCCGTAGATGTCGGGCCAGCGCCGCCGGTCTCACCGGACCCGCCGGGAGCTCGACCACGAACGAGGTGGTGCCGGCAAACCCGTGGTTCTCCCACCCTGGGGCGGTACCGGGCAGGAAGGCGAGACAGCTGGCGACTAGCCCCGACAGTTGCGCATAGCGCCTCGCGACCCCCCGGTCGCCGCCCACCATGTCGACCAGGTCCTGATGTTGGTGGTACCAGATCGTGACCGCCGGATGAACCTGCCCGATCAGCCGCATCGCCGCCCGGGTTTCGGGTTCTGAGCCTGGGCGCGGGCCCGAATAGTAGGTCGGGTCCGAGACCCGCTGCCACTGGTAGGGAAAGTTGCGGTTCAGATCGATCCCGTGGGCGTTCTGGCGCCTCCCGGCTGCGGTGCCGTCGGGATTGAGCTCACCGATCAGCCATAGCTGCACGCCCGGCCGCGGCCGGGCGCGAGCCAGCGCCGAGATGATCTTCAGCCCCGCACACTCGTTGCCATGGATGCACCCGACCAGCAGCAGCCGGCGTCGCGCGCTGGCGGGTCCGATCACGCGGGCGGTGATCGCGCGTCCGTCCACCGACCGTCCGACCAAGACCGTTCGCGCTCCCGCACTCCCAGCGCCGGCCAGCGACAGGACGAGCCAGGCAGCGAAGACGGCCGCGAGCCTCATCTCCAGCGATGGTACGGGGCCGGCGGCCGGATCCTCCGATGCCGTGCCCAGGGTCGGCGACTTCAACATTTTTTATAAATTTGTGGTGGCCGCGAGCGCGAATCAACGCAAGAAATCGCGCGAAATGTCTGAGAACCTGGACGTCTCGTGTCTCGCACCGAGCGTACCTTCAACCTCCTCGGAGTCGTGGTCCCGTTCGCTGGGGTCCTGGCGGCGATCCTCCTGCTCTGGAACCAGGCTGTCGACGCTTCCGATCTCGCCCTCTTCGCCGTCACCTACCTGATCACCGCCGTCGGGATCACGGTTGGGTTTCATCGCCTGCTGACTCACCGCGCCTTTCAGACCTATCCCCGCGTCGAGCGGCTGTTCGCCGTCCTGGGATCGCTCTCCGTGCAGGGCTCGGTGATGGACTGGGTGGCCGACCACCGCAAGCACCACGCGCACACCGATCGCGAAGGCGATCCGCACAGTCCCCATGTCGGACACGGCAGCGGGCTGGCCGGGCTCTGGCACGCCCACGTCGGCTGGCTGCTCGAGACCCAGGGCCAGGCGGACTGGAAGCGCTACGCCCCCGAGCTCTACGAGGATCCCGGCATGCGCCGGATCGGTCGGCGCTTCCCGCTGCTCGTGGCGGTGTCGCTGCTGGTACCGACCCTGGCCGGCTTCGCGCTGCACGGCTTCACCGTCGGAGGTGCCGCCCGCGGCCTGGTCTGGGGCGGCCTGGTGCGGATCTTCCTCGTCCACCACGTGACCTGGTCGGTCAATTCGGTCTGCCACTTCTTCGGGCGCCGCCGCTTCGACGTCGAGGACCACTCGACCAACGTCGGCTGGCTCGCCGTCGTCTCGCTCGGTGAATCGTGGCATCACAACCACCACGCCTTCCCGCGCTCGGCCTGTCACGGCCTGCGCTGGTACGAGGTCGACCCGTCGGGTGCGATCATCACCCTGATGGAACGGGTCGGCCTGGCCTGGAACGTGGTCCGGATCACGCCCGAGCGCCAGCGCGCTCGCACGTTGGCCGGCCTCAGCGCCTGAGGTCGACCCCGTCAGTCGCTCGCCGCGCAGCGCGAGCACAGTCCGGAGATCACCAGCTCTGCCCCCTCGGGGCAAAAGCCCGCCTCGCCGGCAGCGCTGAGCACACGGTCGGTGTCGAGCTTTCCATCCAGATCCTGCACCTGTCCGCAGCACCGGCAGACCATGTGGTGGTGGGGTTGGCTGCCGCTGTCGTAGAGCGCGGCCCCCTGGCCGGTGTCGATCCGCCGGGCGAGCCCGAGCTCGACGAGGAGATCGAGCGTCGCGTAGACGGTCGGGGTCGAGGTGCCGGGAAGCTGCGCCTGCACCGCCCGCCCGACCTGTTCCGCGGTGGCGTGGCGCCCTCGCCGGTGCAGCTCGCGCAGGATCGCGTAGCGCTGCGGAGTCGCGCGTTGCCCCCGGCTGTGCAAGAGCTCGGCGAACTCCTCGGGCGGCGGCAATTCGGTGACGGTCGTCATAAGGGAGCCCTAATTCTAACACAGTTGCTATTGTCGTGGACGTGATGCAAGACCAGGTCATCAAGCATGTGCGGTCGCTCGACGAGCAGACCTTCGTGCTGCGCTACGTCCAGCCCGGCCTGGTCGGACTGATCGACGGGACGCTCTCGACGCTGGCTCCGATCTTCGCCGCCGCTCTGCTCTCGGGCTCGCACGCGGCCCTGTTTGTGGGGCTGGCCACCGCGGTGGGCGCCGGCATCAGCATGGGCTTCTCCGAGGCGCTGTCAGACGACGGCACCCAGACCGGCCGCGGGTCGGCCCTGGCGCGCGGCATTGTGACCGGGATCATGACCGCCGTCGGCGGCGTCTTTCACTCGCTTCCGTTCCTGATCAAGGACGTCAACACGGCCCTCGTCGTGGCCGGCATCGTGGTCGCGATCGAGCTGATCACGATCTCGCTGATCCGCAAGCGCTTCCTTCAGGTCTCGCTGCGTACGAGCTTGCTCCAGGTCGCCTTGGGCGGCGCGCTGATCGTCGCCGCCGGCGTCGGTCTCGGCAGCGCCTAGCGGTTTGCGGTCGCCGGCTTCGGCTTCTGCCGGATCCTCCCTCACTACAGTCCGCTCCCGACATCATTCGAGCGAGGAGCAAGGCCAATGGAGCTGGCAGACAAGCACGTAATCGTCACCGGCGCGGCGAGTGGCATCGGCCGGGCCTGCGCCCGGCGATTCGCCGCCGAGGGCGCGCGAGTGGTGGTGGCAGACCTCGCCTTCGAGCCAGCGCAGGCGGTGGCGGACGAGATCGACGGCCTCGCCGTCGAAGTCGACGTCGGCTCCGAGCCGTCAATCCAGGGACTGGCCTCGACGGCGCGCGAGGCCGGGGGGCCGATCGACCTCTTCTTCTCCAACGCCGGCGTACCCGGTCCGCCCGGTGGCCCCGAGGCTCCCGACACCGAGTTTCAGTCCACCTGGGAGATCAACGTCATGGCCCACGTGTGGGCGGCCCGGGCCGTCCTGCCCGAGATGACCGAGCGCGGCGAGGGCTACCTGCTGTCGACCGCGTCGGCGGCCGGCCTGCTCACCCAGGTCTCGGCGCTCGGCTACTCGATGACCAAGCACGCCGCGGTGGCAGTCGCCGAGTGGCTGGCCATCACCTATGCCGACGCCGGGATCAAGGTGTCCTGCCTGTGCCCGCAGGCCGTGCGGACCCCGATGCTCGACCTCGCCCTCGAGGATCCGATCGGGGCGGCGCCGCTTCTGGCCGGCGGGCTGCTCGAGCCCGACGACGTCGCCGGCGTGGTGGTGGCCGGCGTGCGCGACGAACGCTTCCTGATCCTGCCCCACGAGGACGTGGCCAAGCACCTGGCGCTCAAGGGCGCCCAGCCCGAGCGCTGGCTGAAGGGGATGCGCCGGATCGTGCGCGAGGCCCGGGCCCAGGGTGAGGCGGCAGGCTAGGACAGCAGGTCGGACACGAGCCGGCCGAAGCTCCGGGTGTCGATCGGCTTGGTGACAAAGCGCGCGCAGCCCGCGTCCCGGGCGCGCTGCTCGTCCCCGGGGGCGCGACCGGCGGTGCAGGCGACGATCGCGCAGTCAGCGGTGTGCGGGTCGGCCTTCAGCCGGCGGGCCAAGTCGAGGCCGTGACCGTCGGGGAGCTGGAGGTCGAGGACGATCACCGGCGGGATTGTCTCGGCCAGCACCGCTTCGGCTTCGGCGATCGAGCCTACGCCCATCACCTCCAGGTCCTCGAGCTCCAGCACCTGCTCGAGCAGCAGCCGGTTGATCGGATGGTCATCGATGACCAGCACGGGACCGAGCGTCGCGGTGGCCATCGGTGTCCGTGCTCAGGCAACTGCTGCCGCGGACTCGAGCCGCCGGCGGGGGGCCGGCGACAGCGCGGTCGCGGGCTGCGGATCGGTCGCGGGCTGCGGATCGGCCGCGGGTGTGCTGGGCACCACGGCCCCGACGGGCAGCAAGGCGAAGAACGTGCTGCCGGCTCCGGGGACGCTGCGTACGCCGACTTCGCCGCCCTGCGCCTCGACGATCGATCGCGTCACCGCCAGGCCCAGCCCGGTGCCGAGGCGCTCAGTGCCCGGCACCTGGAAGAACTCGTCGAAGATGCGCTCCTGATCGGCCGCTCCCAGACCGGGCCCGGTGTCGGAGACCGAGACGTGCAGGCGGGCGCCGGCCCGGACAAGCGTCATCGCGACGCTTCCGCCCGGCGGAGTGAACTTGATCGCGTTTGAGAGGTAGTTGAGGATCACCTGGCGCAGGCGCGCCGGGTCGAGCTCCACGAGACCGATCGGGCGGGGATCGAGATCGACCCGGACGTCGCGGGCGGCAGCCAGCGTGGACAGCGAATTGACGCAGCCCGCGGCAAGCTCGGTCGGCTCCAGCGGCTCGGGTGCGAGCCGGACCCGTCCGGCCTCGATCCGGGCCACGTCGAGTAGTTCGTCTGAGAGCGTGAGAATGTGATCGGCGCTGGCATGAATGATCTGCAACTGCTCGCGCTGGCGGTCACTGACCGGGCCGACCCGGCCATCGCGGAGTAGCTCGGAAAAGCCCAGCACCGCGTTGAGCGGGTTGCGCAGCTCGTGGGAGAGGTTGGCCACGAAGCGCCGCTTGGCCGCGGCCGCGCGTTGGAGCTCGTCGTTGCGCTGCGCGAGCTCCTGATTGGCCAGCGACAGCTCCCGGCCACGCGAGACCAGCCGCGCGAGCAGCCCCAGGGAGATGCCGGCCACGAGCGTGAAGCTGGTGAGCAGGATCATGGGCACGGTCGGCATCTGACCAAAGTCCGGCCCCAGTGATTGAAAAGTGGAGCCTTTGCGCTGACTCCGAGGCGACTACCTACCGGCGCTGCGTAGTTTTCCGCGCCCAACCGCAGGCCTGGGCGGCTTCGCCCACTAACCAGCCCGGTCGACTTCGGCGTCCAGCCGCGCTCGCAGCGCCTCCCAGACCGGGCGCAGATCGTTGAGCCCGGCCCGTGCGCGGGCGACGTTGGGCACCCGGGCCGCGGCCTCGATCTCCCGCAGCGCATCGAGCATCGGCTTGGCGTTGAGCATCAGCGCGCTGTTGCGAGCCGCGTGAGTGGCGACGGCGGCGGCGTCCAGGTCACCGGCGGCGACGCCGGCCTCGATCCCGGCCATCGCGCTGGTGAGCTCGGTGACCAGCGTGCCCACGATCTCGGGTACCCCGCGGCCGAGCAGCCCCTCGAGCTCCGCCAGCCGTCCCAGGTCGAGCTCTGGCTGCACCCGGGCCCCTCCCTAGTGCGCCCCGTCGCGCTGACCGATTGGCGCCCCGAGGACCGCGTCGGGGATCGCGAAGGCATCGACCAGCTCGCCCGCTTCGCCGCGCACTCGATCGCACAGCCGGTTGACCTCCCGTGTGATCGCCTTGCAGCGCGGCCCCGAGAGCCGGCCGTGCTCCTGAAAGAAGCCGCGGTCGGCCTCGATCTCGTGCAGGACATAGAGGTCGCAGAGCTGTTTGAGGGCGGGCGTGATCGTCTCGTCCGGGCACTCCGAGACCGCTTCCTGGAAGGCTTGCAGCACCGCCGTGCCCATGTGCGCCCGGGCCGCATTGGTGGCGTGATCCTGGACCGCCCGGAACACCTCGAAGGCGTCATAGCCGTCCTGCAGTCCGCGTCGGAAGCGCTGGGCCACCGAGGCGGTGATGTGGCCCTCGCGCCAGCGAAAGAGCGCCAGCTGGTGCTCTGGGTCGAGCAGGTCTTCGCTGTCCTCGCCGCCGCCCACCACGTCGCCGATGACCTGGAAGATCGTGCGCGCGAACAGCCGCTCGATCACCGCCTCCACGGCCTCCCCGGCCACGAAGGTCACCAGCTCGACCGGATTCAGGGCGCCGAACTCGGCCTGGTAGCCGGTCAGCAGGCTGCGGGCGAGGAGCATCATCAACACGGTGTTGTCGCCCTCGAAGGTGGTGAAGACGTCGGTGTCGGCCTTCAGGGCCGCGAACCGGTTGACGCTCATGTAGCCCGCCCCCCCGCAGCACTCGCGGCAGGTCTGGATCGTCTCGGTGGCGTGCCAGCTCGCCGTGGCCTTCATCCCGGCGGCCAGCGACTCGAGCTCGCGGCGCTCGTGGTCGGCCTCGTCGCTGTGTCCGCCCTCACCGCTGCCGGGCTCGGGCTCGGCGGCGGGACCCTCGGGATCGCGAAAGGCACGGTCAAAACGCGCGGTCAGCGCCGCCTGGGCGAAATGCAGGGCATAGGTGCGCGCCACCAGCGGCATCAGCCGGCGCTGGTGGGTGCGGTAGTCCAGTAGCGGCACCTCGTGGCCCGGGCTGGGGCCGAACTGGCGCCGGCGTAGCCCGTAGCGGACGGCGATCGTCAACGCGCTCTTGGCGGCGCTGACCGAGGCGGCGGCGATGCAGACGCGGCCCTGGACGAGGGTGCCGAGCATCGTGAAGAAGCGCCGGCTCGGATTCTCGATCGGGCTGGTGTAGACGCCATCGCCGTCGACGTCGCCGTAGCGGTTGAGCAGCGCCTCGCGGGGCACGCGCACGGCGTCGAACCAGATGCGGCCGTTGTCAACGCCGTTGAGCCCCATTTTCTCGCCGCAGTCCTCGATCCGGATGCCCTCGAGCAGTTCGCCGCGGGCGTCGCGCAACGGCACCACGAGCGCGTGCACTCCGTGCTGCTCGCCGGCGACCACCAGCTGCGCGAACACCGCCGCCATCCGCCCATGACAGGCTGCGTTGCCGATGTACTCCTTGTGGTCGGAGTCGGTCGGGGTGACGATCACAAATTCCTCAGTCTCGGGGTCAAACGTGGCCGTGGTCTGAAGCTGCTGGACGTCGGAGCCGTGTCGGGCTTCGGTCATGGCAAAGCAGCCGGGCAGCTCCAGGCGGGCGATTTCTCGCAGGTAGGCCCCGTGGTGGCGCTCGGTGCCGAGCTGCTGGATCGCTCCGCCCCAGAGCCCGAACTGAACGCCGAACTTGATCAGCAGGGACAGGTCGCCAAAGGCGAGGGTTTCGAACGCGACGACGTTGCCCGCCGGGTCGCCCTGGCCCCCGTACTCGACCGGGAAGCCGTTGGCGGTCAGTCCCTCGGCGGCCAGCGCCCGAGCCCACTCATATACCCGCGCGCGGTATTCACCCGTCGGCAGGGCGGTCACCGGCGCGAACTCCGGGCGCTCCAGCACCCCGCGGATGTTGGCCCTGAGTTCGGCATGGTCGCCGTCCAGGAGCCGGGTCAGCGCCTGCGGCGCAACTCGCTCTCGCTCGCTGGTGTCCGAGGCCACGCCCACAGGATATGCCCGCCGCGGGCGGCCTATGGATGCAGGAGATGGCGCAGCCGGCGCGCGAACCGGCCAAAGCCACCGTGATGACCGCTGACCAACCCGGTGACGCCGAGCAGGGTCACGAACACACCGGCCAGCAGGGCCAGGATGGCGAGCACCATCGGCCACCGGCGCTCAAGCCACGCCCGGCCGTTGAGCAGCATGCGCTGGGCGTTGGGCCCGGCGAAGGTCAGGGTGGCGATGATCGCCAGCAGCGGGGCGACGAAGCAAACGTTGAAGAGGACGAGCAGGAAGACCTGGCGGGCGATGTCAAAGCCCGATCCGACGACCGCCGCGATCACCGCGAAGTAGGGAAACGCCGTCGGGAGCTCGACCGCGGTGATGGTCGCCCCGAGCAGCGCCCCCGACCGGCGCTCGGCGCGCGCCACGCCCGCTTCGGCGTCGGTCTCGCGGCGCCCGAGGCGGTCTCGATAGACCCACAGAAAGACGGCCGCGGTGAGCATCGCAACCCCCGCCACCACCTCCAGGATGTAGCTCAGGTGGCGCCCGGGGTGGGGGATCAGGCTGAGGAGCAACTGGCCCGGGCCCAGCGCGATGACCAGGCCGCCGACCAGGTAGACCCCGAACACGCCGGCTGTGAATTGGATCACCCGGCCGCGGGCGTGCTCAGCCGTCGCCAGGTACAAGGCGGGGGCGATCGTGGTTGGGTTCAGCGAATCGGCGATCCCGATGGAGATCACGAGGCCGATCAGGCGCAGCATGAACGGATTGTTCCCGCCCCGGGCGATCCGTGTCTCGCGCGCGTACCAAAGCCGGTCCCGGCCCGACGATCCGAGGCAGCCCCCGGCCATCGATCCGAGGCAGCCCCCGGCCATCGGTCAGGGGTGGGGCGCTACACTCGCCTCTGGCGCCGGGCGGCGTTCGTTTTGACGCCCGCGGCTCAGTGCCCTAGTAGCTGATCACGACTGTCGGGAACGTCATATGGCCCGTGGAGATGTCCGGATCGCCGCCACTCTCGCCTGCGAAGAGTGCAAGCGCCGGAACTATCAGACGAATAAGAGCAAGCGGAACAACCCCGAGCGCTTGCAGCTGCGCAAGTACTGCCGCTGGTGCCGGCGGCACACCGCGCACCGCGAAACGCGCTAGCTGAAGTCGGGAACGCCTGTGGCTCGCAACCGCAAACGTGCCAAGGAGCGGCGCAGCCGTCGCCCGGCGCCCGGCCCGGCGGGCCGCCCCGGGGTGGCCACCGCGCGGGCGGAGCGAGCGGAGCAGGCCGAGCGAGAGGAGCAGGCCGAGCGCAACGGCCGGGACGAGACTCCGGGCCCGATCGAGCACGCCACTCCGGACGCCGAGCTCGCCGAAGCCCAGCTGGCCGTGGGACGTCCCGAGTACGCCGTCGAAGGCGACGACGAGCTCGGTACCGACGTCACCCCGGCCGGTGACGGGGCTCCCGCGCCGCGCGCCTCGACCGGCAATCGCCTGGTCAACTTTCTGCAGGGAAGCTGGCGCGAGCTCCAACGGGTACAGTGGCCCGATCGCCGACAGGTGATGCAGGCCACAGGAGTCGTGATCGGGTTTGTCATCGTCGCTGGCCTGTTCCTGGGGCTGGCCGACACGGTGGCCAGCAAGCTTGTCACCCTGATCCTGAAATAACCGCGCGCAAATTCGAGAGAGAACATGTTCCGCTGGTACGTCGTCAACACCTACTCTGGCCACGAAAACAAGGTCAAGCACAACCTCGAGCACCGCGTGGTGTCGCTCAACCAGAAGCGCGCCGTGCGCCAGATCGTCGTCCCGACGGAGTCGGTGTCCGAGATGAAGGACAACCAGAAGGTCACCGTCGAGAAGCGCACGATGCCTGGCTACGTGCTGGTCCAGATGGACCTCAACGAGGATTCCTGGTCTCTGGTCAAGGGCACCCCCGGCGTCACCGGTTTCGTCGGTGCCTCCAACGAGCCCGTTCCGCTCACCCAGGCTGAGGTCGACCGGCTCCTGCACCAGGAGCCTGCCGAGCGTCCTCGCAGCCGGGCCCAGTTTTCGATCGGCGAATCGGTCAAGGTCATCTCGGGCCCGCTGTCGGACTTCTCGGGAGAAATATCCGAAGTCAACGAAGACGCCCAGCGCCTCAAGGTGCTCGTCTCGATCTTCGGCCGCGAAACCCCGGTCGAGGTTGGCTTCGACCAGGTGAAGAAGCTCTAGCTTCTCGGCTAAGCTCAGGCATCCAATGGCGAAAAAGGTCCTCACCCAGATCAAGCTCCAGGCCGTCGGCGGCTCGGCGAGTCCGGCACCCCCGGTGGGCCCGGCGCTCGGCCAGCACGGCGTCAACATCATGGAGTTCGTCAAGGCGTTCAACGCCCAGACCCAGTCCGACGCCGGCACCGTGATCCCGGTCGTGATCACCGTTTACGAGGATCGCTCGTTCACGTTTGTGACCAAGAGCCCGCCGGCCGCGATCCTGATCAAGCAGGCGCTGTCACTCGAGAAGGGTTCGGCTGAGCCCCACCGCGACAAGGTGGCCACGATCACCCGCACCCAGCTCAAGGAGATCGCCGAGCGCAAGATGAAAGACCTCAACGCCAACGACGTCGAGGCGGCCGCGAACATCATCGCCGGCACCGCCCGCTCGATGGGCGTCGAGGTGGTCTGAGCATGAGTCAGCGGAGGGATAACTGATGGCCAAGCACGGCAAGGCCTACGTCGACGCCAAAGGGCGCGTCGATCGCGAACGCGAGTACGAGCCCGCCGAGGCGATCGCACTCGTCAAGGAGCTGCGCGGCACCAAGTTCAACCAATCGGTCGAGATCCACATTCGTACGGGCCTCAATGTCCGCCACGCGGATGAGCAGCTCCGCGGCACGATCGCGCTCCCGCACGGCCTCGGCAAAGAGATCAAGATCGCCGTCTTCGCCCAAGGCGACAAGGTCCGCGAAGCCGAGGAGGCCGGCGCCGACGTGGTCGGTGGCGAGGATCTCGCCAAGCGTATCCAGGAAGGTTTTGACGACTTCGACGTGGCCATCGCGACCCCGGACATGATGCCGGTGGTCGGGCGTCTCGGGCGGATCCTCGGCCCGTCGGGCAAGATGCCCAACCCCAAGGTCGGGACGGTCACGATGGACGTCGCCAAGGCGGTCAGCGAGTCCAAGGCCGGCAAGATCGAGTACCGAACCGATCGCACCGCGATCGTGCACCTGATCATCGGCAAGAGCGACTTCGACGAGCGCCTCCTGCTCGAGAACTACGCCGCGGTGATCGAAGAGATGATCCGCGCCAAGCCGTCGGCCGCCAAGGGCCGCTACCTGCGCTCGATCACGCTGGCCACCACGATGGGCCCCGGCATCAAGGTCGACCCCTCGCGGACCCGTGACATCGTCGAGGAGCCCGTCGCCGCCTAGACTCGTCCTCGCCCCACCAAAGAGACACGCCCCAGACCTCCGGCCGCCAACGCGCCTAAGCCCGGAGCAGGCGAGCCTCGAAACGTGTCCGACGCCGCGGTGGTGTCCGGAAGCGAATCGACGCCCGCCCCTCCCAAGGCGGGCGTTTCTCGTGACAGAGAGCCCACCGATATGAACAGAGACCAAAAAGCAGCCCTCGTCGACGAGATCGCCGAGCAGATCGGCTCCGCCGAAGCGATCTTCGCCGTCGACTACCGGGGTATCACGGTGGCCCAGGTGGCCGAGCTGCGCACCAAGCTGCGCGACGCCGACGCCCGCTTCCGGGTGGTCAAGAACTCGCTCTCAGAGCGCGCCGCCGACCAGGCCGGGGTCAGTGACCTGAAGCCGATGCTGATCGGCCCGACCGCGCTGGCCCTCGTCCGCGGTGACGCGGCCCTGGCCGCCAAGGCGCTCAACGACGTCGCCCGGCAGCTCAACAAGGTGCTCGAGTTCAAGGGCGGCCTGCTCGACGGCGATGTCCTCACCGCGGACGACGTGCGCTCGATCGCCCGTCTGCCCTCGCGGGAGGTGCTCCAGGGTCAGCTCGTGGGTACGATCGCTGCGCCGATCACCGGGCTCGTCCGGGGGCTGAACGCGCTGATCGCCGGGATCGCCATCCAGTTGCAGGCCATTGCGGACATGGACCCGCCCGCCCTCACCCCGGGCGAGGCCCCGGCACCCGCTGCTGAGCCCGAGGCCCCGGCCGCCGAGGCCGAGCCCGAAGCAACTTCAGAAACTGAAACGGAAACCGCGTCGGACGCGGAACCGCCGTCCGACCAGTAAGGAGCAAGCATGGCCACTAGTACTGAAGATTGGATCGAGGAGCTCAAGACGATTTCCGTTCTCGAGCTGTCCGAGCGCATCAAGGCGCTCGAGGAGGCGTTCGGCGTCTCCGCAACCGCCGTCGCCGCGGCTGCCCCAGCGGGCGGCGGGGCCGGCGACGGTGCCGGTGAGGCCGTCGAGGAGCAGAGCGCCTTCGACGTGGTTCTGACCGCCGCCGGCGACAAGAAGATCCAGGTGATCAAGGTCGTTCGCGCCGCGACGGGACTCGGCCTCAAGGAAGCCAAGGCGCTCGTCGACGAGGCCCCCAAGCCCGTCAAGGAGGGTGTCGAGAAGGCCGAAGCCGACAAGCTCAAGGCCGACCTGGAAGAGGCCGGCGGCAGCGTCGAGCTCAAATAGCTTTCTCGCTTCCCATGAGCACGTTTCGCGCGCGCCTCGCACCTCACTGGTGCGAGGCGCGTTGCCGTTCGGGGGCCCGGGTCCCGACGCCTTGCACTCGTCCCCTGGCCCACCGGCCCGGGGGTCTTGGACGATCTGCACGATATGCGTGCGTAGCGTCCAAGCCGGTCAGCTTCGCGTAAATCCGCTTCGAGCTTTCTTCGCGAGACCTGACGTTGGTATTCGCGGCGGGCGCTTGGATGGGCTCATGACCATCCCAGCCCAACCCACCTCCCGGCCCCAGGGCCCGCCGCACGCGGCCGAGCGCCCAACGCTCGGTCTCGACGCCCAGTCGCCGTACGCCGTTGACGCCTTTCAGCTGCTCGACCACCGCACCCGGGCTCACGCCGTCCTGCTCGAGGCCGCGCTGCCCGGCCGCTACCTGTCGATCGAGCACGGGGAGGAGCTCCGCCTGATCGCGCTCGCCCGGCCGATCATCCACCTCGGACGCGGCCTCAAGGCCGACATCCGGATCGCAGATCCCCAGGTATCGCGGCGCCACGCGATCATCGCGCAGCGGGACGACGGCGCACGGGTGCTCGACGACCGCAGTTCCAACGGCACCTTCGTCAACGGCCGCGAGGTCACGGTCGTCGTCGTCAACGACGGCGATGTGCTCCGCCTCGGCCGCGTGGTCTTCCGCCTGGTCGAGATCCAGTCGCCCGTTCGGGCCCGGCCGCTGCGGCGCTTCCCGCTCGCCGCCGTCGGACGCCGGCGGGTGTCGGTCGGCGCCGACGCCGACTGAGCGGGCTTGGGGCGGCTGGTCCCGGCGGCGCTCATGCTTGTGCCCCCGCCGTTTTCCCCCTACACTTCCCCCGTCAGCCAATAGCCGTAGCCGCCCAAACCATGCGGTACCGCGCCACATACGCGGTGACCGAGGGCGGGGTCCGTGAGAGCTGATTGACCCTGCACAGGGCATCGCCGCCGTGTGCTATCTTTGCTGGTCGCGCTTTGTTGACCTTCGGGCCCGCGAAACGCACGCTCTCTCCCTCCCGATCGCCCGAGGAGTCGCCGTCTTGGCAACCGCTCATGCCCCCCGGACGCGCCGTAGTTTCGCGCGTCTGAACAAGGTCCTGGAAGTCCCCAACCTCATCGATATCCAGCGCAAGTCTTTCGCCTGGCTGACCGACCCCGACGGGGGTGGCCTACGGGAGACGATCGATGACATTTCGCCGATCGAGGACTACACCGGCAACCTCGCCGTCCAGTTCGGGGAATTTACGTTCGATGAGCCCGTGGCGAACCTCGAACAGTGCCGTGAGAAGGATCTGACCTACTCTCGCCCGCTGACCGTCACGGTCGCCTTCATCAACCGCGAGACGGGCGAAATCCGCGAGCAGTCGGTGTTCATGGGCGACTTCCCGTGGATGACCGAGCGGGGCACGTTCATCATCAACGGCACCGAGCGGGTGGTCGTCACGCAGCTGGTCCGCTCTCCGGGCGCCTACGTGATGGAGCCCAAGGACCGCGAGAAGCAGGTCTTCATCGCCAACCTGATGCCGGCTCGTGGCTCGTGGCTCGAGCTCGAGATCGACAAGAAGGGGCGCGTCTACGTCCGCATCGACCGCAAGCGCAAGCTGCCGGTCACCGTTCTATTGCGCGCGATGGGCTACGCGACCGACGAGGAGATCCTCAATCTCTTTGAGAACAGCCTCTACATCCGCAACACCGTGGACGCCGACCCCGAGGTCACGCGCACCGAAGAGGGCGCGTTGATCGAGCTGTTCAAGAAGCAGCGCCCCGGCGAGCCGCCGTCGATCGATGCTGCTCGCGCGCTGCTCAACCAGCTGTTCTTCGACCCCAAGCGCTATGACCTCACGCGCGTCGGCCGCTACAAGCTCAACTCGCGGCTCGGGCTCGACATCGACCTCGACACCCGCACGCTGACGCACGACGACATCCTCGCGCTGGTGCGCGAGCTGGTCGAGCTGCCCAACCGGCTCGGGCTCCCCGAGGAACCGGAAACCGAGATCAAGGACTACGCGGCTGAGGCGATCAGCAT
>JBOGYN010000442.1:0-7846 GCA_050696855.1 Solirubrobacteraceae bacterium
AGGCCAGCACACGGCCCCACTCCTCGCGGAAGACCCGGTCAAGCAGCGCTAGCCCCCCGGGCGGATCACGGCCGCACCCTCGACGATCGGACGGACCTCGACCGCGCCACCCATCCGCGCCGACGGAATCCGAGCCGCATACGCCAGCGCCTGATCGAGATCATCAACCTCGATCACGTAGTAGCCGCCCAGCACCTCCTTGGTCGCCGCGAACGGCCCGTCGGTCGTGAGCGTCTCGCCGTCGTTGACGCGGACGGTGGTCGCGGTATGCACGGGCTGAAGCTGCGCTCCCTCCCGGACGGCCGGATCCTCGGTGATCGGACCATACTCAGCCATCACCCGCCCAAACTCGTCCGGGCTCAGCGCCTCATACGAGCCAGGCTTGTCGTAGATCAGAATCGCGTACCGCACGTCAGCCTCCCTTCAGAGGACAATCGATTACACCCCTACCACGAACGACCAGCGACCGGCGGGACACCCTCTCAGAAAGTGGCCGGCGGCTTGCGTCTCAGTCGGCGCCGGCGACCTGACGAGCGGAGTCAGGAGATCCCACGAGAGGCTCGGCTCACACCGACCCGCCCGGCCGATCCCACCGCCGCGGGACTGCGGCTCCTCGTCAGACCGGGGAGGCCGACGCTCGGGCTTGAGTTGACGCTCATGCCCAGCGCGAACCGAATCAGCAGCGCAATTCGCCATCCGTCAGCGGGTGCGCGCATCGGGCCAGGTAGCGGCTTTACTGCCGCGCGGGCCGCCGCCGCGCGAGCTCGGAGCGTCCAACGCCCCGACGATGCGCGAGTCGCCGACGTCGACGCCGATCAGACCTGCGGCTGCCGCATCCACCGCGACCGGCGGCGCGAGCAAGGTCGATCCGGAACGCTGGTCGTGCTCAATCTCAGCAATCCCAAGTGAGCTTCGAGCGCTGCTGCATGCGGGAAAGGGACGGCGACGGGACTTCCTCGTCGTCCGCAGCTACAGGATTTTGGCGGGATCACTTCCGCTTCCGTCCATTTGTTAGCCGGCCGAGCAACACCCCGCCGGTCAGGCTGTCTCTCGCGCGAGAAAGCGAGCGTGTGGCTCCCCGCGAGGTCAGTGCCGCAGCTGGCATTCCAGAGTTGTTCAGTATGCGAGGAGGCCGGCGCTACTGCAATTTGAGGGAGCCGGGGTCTCACCGCAGCGCGGCGCCGCTGCGCCTCCATGCCCACGCACTGAACGGTCAGGACAGCACCCAGGCGCGTTCCGCGCAACCATCGGGCGTCGCAGCATGCCCCGAGATGCCGCTCCCCGGTGGCGGGCTGGGGCCACGGGTGGTGCTAGTTGCGGTCCTGGGATTGGGCGAGGCCGTGTTGGTAGGCGTAGGTGACGGCTTGGGCGCGGTCGCGCACGCGGGTTTTGGTGAAGATGTGGTTGATGTGGGATTTGACGGTTGCGGGGCTGAGGTAGAGCTGTTCGGCGATCTGGGCGTTGGAGTGGCCGGCGGCGATCAGGGTCAGGACTTCGGCCTCCCGTGGCGTGAGCTCGTCGGGCAGTGGCCGTGAGCCTGGGGGCGGGGCTGCGTCTGCGGGGGTGCTCATGTTTTCGAGCAGGCGGGCTTGGACGGCGGGATCGAGCAGCGCGTGTCCGGCGTGCACGGTGCGGAGTGCGTGGGCGATCTCGGCCGCGCTGGCGTTTTTGGTCAGGTAGCCGCGGGCTCCGGCGCGCAGCGCGCTGAAGATAGATTCGTCGTCGGCGTATGTGGTGAGCACGACGACGGGAAGCTCAGGGTGGGTGGTGTGCAGGCGGCTGGTTGCCTCGGTGCCGTCGACGCGCGGCATTCGCAGGTCCATCAGAACGACGTCGGGGTGGTGTTGGTCGACGAGCGCGAGCGCCTGTTCGCCGTCGCCGGCGGCGGCCACGACTTCGACGCCGTCAAGCAGGCCGAGGATCATTACGAGCCCGTCGCGCACGACGGTCTGATCGTCGGCGATCAGCACGCGTATCGGTGGCTGCGTGCTCACGCGGGCAGGATCAGCTGGACTCGCCAGCCGGTGTCCGTGGCGCCAGCCTGAAGCGAGCCTTCGAGCAGCTCGGCTCGTTCCTGCATCCCTGTCAGCCCGTAGCCGCCGCCGGCCTGGGCGAGTGGCGAGGATGGCTGCGGCATACCCACCGGCCGGCGGTCAAGAACGGTGAGCGTGACCTGAGCGGGACCGAACGCGAGCCGGATTTCGACGAGCGCGTCGGGAGCGTGCTTTCGTGCGTTGGTGAGTGCTTCCTGGGCGGTGCGGTAGATCGCGAGCGCGGCGTCGGGTGAGAGCGGCCGCGGCTGGCCTTCAATGTGTGGGCGGGCGTCGGTGACGCCGGGTTCGCCGAGCAGCTGGGCCAAGAGCTCGGGCAGCGGTAGCGCGTCGCCGCGTAGCGCGCCGATCGCGCGGCGGGTTTCTTCCAGGCCCTCGACCGCGAGTCGGTGCGCGCGGTCGAGCTGATCTGCCAGGCGCTCGCGGTCTGAGTCGTCGTGGTGGTCGAACAGCATCCGGGCGCCCTCAAGGTGGATGCTGAGCGCGGAGAGCGAGTGGGCGAGCACGTCATGGATCTCCCGGGCGATCCTTGCCCGCTCAGCGAACGTCGCCGACCGGCGCTGTTCCTCCTGTGCGCGCTGGGTCTCTGCGAGCAGCATCTCGGCCTGCTCTTGGCGGACGCGATACTCGCGCAGGTTCTGCCCGGCCAGCAGCGCGGCGATCAGGCCAGCGCAGACCCCGAGCGTCTGAGCGGCCGACTTGCCGACCGCGGGGTAGGCAGCTAGGACCCCAGCGACACCAGCGGCGCTGACCGCGGCCGCTGGCCGGAGCGGGAACATCCGCGCCGCGACGAGCACGGCGACAAACGGGAACACGAACGCGATGCCCGCCGGCGTCAGCGCGGCGGTCAGGGCCGCCCCGGCGCCGGCGAGCAACGCGAGCGCCGCAGCCACGGCGCGCGTAGGGCGCCAGAGCGTCACCCACGCCGTCCATCCCACGCTCGCGGCGGTGCTCAGCAACAGCACCGAGAGGCCGCGGCCGGTGAGCGCGAAGCCGGTCCTGCCCTGGCCGATGCTGTAGATGATCGCCGCCAACGCGGGCAGCGCGATCACCCGTCGCGAACGGCTGTCATGCGCAAGCACGCCAAGCATCCCCGAAACGGTAGGGCCTCGGTGGCCAGCTGGCATCAACCCGGGGTTCAGATCTGTCTCAACCCGTGGGTTGACCGGATCAAAGGCAGAACTCCACCCGCAGTTCAACCCGTGCGCCGATGTGCAGCCCGGCCGGGGAATCTAGCGTCCCGAAGCGTCAACCAACGCTTTCAAGGAGACGATATGAGCACCACTACCGCAACCGTTTCAGCCGCCGGGCAGAGCCTGTCTCGCAAGCGAGGAACCGTAGCCCTGGGTTTCCTGGCGCCGTTCCTCGCCGAACAGCTGATCGGAGTCTGGGCCGCGCCGCTGTTGCCGCTCGCCTTCGGAGTCATGTGCCTGCGCTCTCTCCTGATCGGGCGACCGTTGATGGCCGTGATGGCCGAGCGCACCGGCCGGACGCCCGACCTGAGCTCGCCCCGCATCCAGCGCTCACTTCGCACCGTGACCGCCGTCTGGGGCGCCGTGATGACCGGGCAGGCTGTCGCTCTCGCCGTGTTCGCCGCCACGCTCAGCACCTCGAGCTTTGCGATCGCCAACCCCGTGATCAGCTACGGCGTCACCGCGCTGATGGGCGCCGCCACCTTCCTGTACGTGCGCCGCACTCGCAGCCGCGAGGACTGATCAACCCCCTTCCCGCTTCCAGCCTCCGAAAGGAATGACCATGAATATCCCCGCCGCACACACCATCCTTCAAGCTTCCCTCGCGAGCTGGGCAGCGATCGAGCTGGCACTCAGGATCCGTTCGCGCCAGCAAACCGGGACCAGCAGGCCGGAATGGAGCGTGTATCTCATCTTCGGAGCGATCGCTCTCAGCACCGTCCTAGCCGGCGACGCGGCGCGCGATCACCTCGCGCCGAGTACGAGCGCGTCGTCCGGGCCAGCGATCGCCGGCCTCGCCATGCTCTGGACCGGAGTTGTGTTCAGGCTGTGGGCGATCCTCACGCTCGGACGCTTCTTCAAGTTCGCCGTCGTCATCCAGCCCGAGCACCAGGTGATCCAGACCGGCCCCTACCGCTGGTTGCGTCACCCCAGCTACACCGGCGCGCTGATCGCGCTCATCGGTCTCGGCGTCTCCCAAGGCGACTGGCTCGCCACCGCCGCGATGACGATCGGGCCGCTGATTGCCTTCCTGGTTCGCATCCACGTCGAAGAACACGCCCTTCGGCAAGCGCTCGGCGAGGAGTACGCCCGCTACGCCACCCACACCCGGAACCTGATGCCGGGCATCTGGTAGAGCCCGGCCCCCTCAACCCCGAACATTTCCCGTCATGACACACCGCAAGTCGATCAGCGGCGGTCGGCAAACCGCCTCCCGCTGGCCGACGACATGCCGGCCGATCGCACTGGATGCGGTCATCCAACGGCTCGCTCAGGAGCTCGTCATGCAGCAACTCGCTCGTTCTTCCTCGTCTAAGCGCCCGCGCCGATGACCGCGCTCACCCGCTGGGTTCTGGCCCACCGGCGCCTCGTGGTCGCCGGCTGGATGCTGCCGGCGCTGGTCGGCGGTGCAACAGCCTCCACGACGACCAGCCGGCTCGGCAAAACGTTTGATCTCCCCGGACGCCCGAGCTCTAAGACCGGGGTGCGGCTCGCTGCCCTGTAGGGCGAGGCGGGCGGCCAGGATCCAACCGTGGCGGTGATCACCGCGCCCGCCGGGCGGACGATCACGGGCCAGAGCGGCCGGGCGCTGATCACCCGGGGTGCAGCGGGCGGCGTCGCTCGATGGCCACTACCGGGTCCTTAGCTACGGCTCGAGCGCCAACGCACGCTTTCTCACGGCCGATCGGCGCAGCAGCTTCGTGCTCGTGTTCACCCCCCACGTGGGATTCGGCAGTCCCGACCCGACGCCGGCGATCACCGCGGCGGTGCGTCGCGCGCTGGCCGCCGGCTTCTCAGAGAGGACCACCGGCCTGGACGCGCTGCAGTCCTCGACCGGCACCGGTACCGGCGCCGGCACCGGGCTGCTGGTGCAGACGCTACTCGGCGGCCTCGGGGCACTGGTGGTCCTCGCGGTCGCGTTCGCCTCAGCGCTCGCGGTGCTCACGCTGATCATGGCGATCGTCGCGATCCCGACCACGTTCCTGCTGCTGCTCGGGCTGACCGAGATCACGACGATCAACCTCGTCGTCGAGTGCGGGGCGGTGACTACTGCTGTCCCATTAGCCTGGCCCAGGCGATCGGTTGCGGCCGGACCCGCTCTTGACATTAACGTGCGTAAGTATAGACTGACGGTCAGCAATGGCTTACCCTACTCAAGGATTGGCTGCCCTTGGCGACTCGACTCGTCGAGCGATCTTTGAGCGCCTCGCCGATCGTCCATCGGCGGTCGGCGAGCTCGCTTACGAGCTGCCGGTCAGCCGCCCGGCTGTCTCCCAGCACCTGAAGGTGCTTAAGGACGCCGGGCTGGTGATCGACACCCGAGCCGGGAACCGTCGCATCTATCAAGTCGATCCGGACGGGGTTGCGGCGCTGCGCGCATACCTCGACCAGTTTTGGAATCGATCCCTGGCGGCGTTCAAGTCTGCCGTCGAGAAAGGAGACGAAGTGCAATGACGATACAGGCTGCCAACACGTCGGTCCGAGCCTCGGTTGAGGTCAAGGCGCCGATCGAGCGCGCGTTCGAGGTTTTCACCGCCGATATCGGCAGCTGGTGGGACCCGACTCACCACATTCTTCAGGCGGAGCTTGCCGAGATGATCTTCGAGCCGCGCGCCGGTGGTCACCTCTACGACCGCGGCGTGGACGGCAGCGAGTGCCGCTGGGCACGAGTGCTCGCCTACGAGCCGCCGCACCGGCTTGTATTCAGCTGGGACATCAGCACCCAGTGGCAGCTCGAAACCGACCCCCGGAAGACCAGCGAGGTCGAAGTGCGGTTCACCGCTAACGGACCCGAGCGTACGCGGGTAGAACTTGAGCATCGCAACCTCGAGCGCCACGGAGAGGGTTGGGAGCAGATGCGCGACTCGGTCGGCTCACCCGGCGGGTGGCCGACCGGAATGCGAGCCTTCGCCGACCGGCTCCAAACCGATCCCGTCCGCGCTTGACCAGAACGACTACGGCCATTCCGAGACTCGAAGGAAATTCATGTACGCAGTCCTGATTGAAGTCGATGTCAGCGGAGTTCCTCGCGACGCCGGGCTGCAGATCCTGCGCGAGCAGATCGTTCCGTCTGTCAAACAGCTTCCCGGGTTCCAGTCGGGGACCTGGCTGCCAGGAAACGACGCCGGGAAGGGTCTGTCGCTGACGGTGTGGGACACCGAGGCGAACGCCCAGACCATGGCCGAGCGCTTCGGCGTCGGATCGAATCCGACGATGAGCGCTTCAATCGCGCGCTGCGAGGTCCGGGAGGTCGCCGTCACCGCGTGACGTTCCGGACGGCGGGCGACTCACAATCCGTGGCTCCCTACCAGAGCGGCGGCCCGAGCCCGACAGTGAGGGAAGCTGCGCAAAGTACGCCGGGACGGACGAGCCGGCCGAGGTCCGGCCCCGCCGGACATCGGACCGAGGGCGAGGAAACGGCGGCGTGCGTGCTCAAGGCTCTTCGAGGACAGCCGGGCTCCCCGTCACCGCCCTGACGAAAGCGTACCCGTTTGGAACGAGCTCGAGGGCGGCGAACGATGCGGCGACGGCTGCTTTGTCGCCGTGACGTAGCAGTAGTCGGCGGCGAGGCGCTAAGACGGAATCTCCAGGAGTTCGTCAACAGCCCGAGACTGTTGCACGAACTCGTGAAGCGATGCGTGCGCGGTGAGGCGTGCCGCTCGCAACTTTTTCGCGGTCCGCTCAAGCTCCCTTCGGGCTGTGGGCGCCGGGAGAGGTCGGCGGTCGTGGACATGACCGGGTGGCTAGGGCTGGATGCTGACCAGCCCGCTCTGGTAGGCGATCACGACCAGCTGGGCGCGGTCGCGGGCGCCGAGCTTGAGCATCGCGCGGCTCACGTGGGTCTTGACGGTCAGCGGACTGAGGTAGAGCTGGCCAGCGATCTCGTCGTTTGACAGGCCGGTGGCGACCAGGCTCATCATCTCACGCTCCCGTTCAGTCAGCTCGGACAGGGCGGGATCGACAGTCGCGCGGGGTGGGCGCCGGGCGGCGATGTCGGCGATCAGCCGGCGGGTGATGGTCGGGGAGAGCAGCGCGTCACCGCGTGCGATGATCCGCACGGCCTGGAGCAGGTCGGCGGGCTCGGTGTCCTTGACTAAGAAGCCGCTGGCGCCGGCCCGCAGCGCCTCGTAGACGTACTCGTCTGACTCGAACGTGGTCAGGATCAGGACCTTGACGCCAGCGAGGCTGTCCTCGGCGCTGATCCGTCGGGTGGCTTCCAGCCCGTCGACGTCGGGCATGCGGATGTCCATCAGGACAACGTCGGCGCGCTGCCGGAGGGCCAGCTCCACCGCCTGGGCGCCGTCGCTGGCCTCGCCGATCACCTCGATGTCGTCCGCCCAGTCCAGCAGCACGCGAAAACCGGCGCGGATCAGCGCCTGGTCGTCGGCGAGCAGGACGCGGATCACGACCGCGAGTGGATCGGCAGGCGGGCGTGGACGCCGAACCCGCCATCAGCGCGAGGCCCCGTCTCCAGCGTGCCGCCGGCGGCGTGGACACGCTCACGCATCCCGGGGATGCCGTGGCCGCCGCCCGGGCTCGGATTGGCGCCAGGCGGGCGTTGCCCGCGGTCCACGATCTCAAGCGCGAGGTGATCCTCGAGGT
>JBOGYN010000443.1:0-6415 GCA_050696855.1 Solirubrobacteraceae bacterium
GCGTGGCGGTTCGGCCAAGCCGTCCCGCGCAGCTGGTCGCCGATCCGCGGGACGAATCGGGGGCCCCGGGGACGCCTCTCGGGGATCCCGGCGGGACGAGTCGCGCGCTTCGCCTACGCCGACCCGCCCTATCCCGGGAAGTCCCGCTACTACGACGAGCGCCAGGAGGTCGACCACCAGGCGCTCATCGCCGAGCTCGAGGCCGGCTGGCCTGACGGCTGGGCGCTGTCGACATCCGCGGCCGCGCTACGGGACGTCTTGGCGCTCTGCCCGGCCAGCGTCCGCGTGTGTGTCTGGCGCCGGCGCACCCGCCCCACCCGCTCCCGCCGAGCGCTGAACGCATGGGAGCCCCTGCTGGTAGTCGGCGGCCGCGAGCTCAACGCGAGCCGCCCGCAGGAGATCCTCGACGTCCTCGACTACCGCGGTCGCTACGACGCTTTCCCTGGCGCGATGGTCGGCATGAAACCGCCCGAGTTCGCCGTCTGGTTGTTCGCCCAGCTCGGCGCGCGCGCCGGCGACGAGCTCGCCGACTTGTTTCCCGGCTCGGGTGCGATCGGGCGCGCCTGGGGGCTCTACACGTCCCCGGGGCCCGACGTCGAGCGGGACGCGTCCCGAGCGGCCGCGGCGCCGCAGGACGCGTCGGCGCCAGCTGGAAGGGACCCGTCCCGTTCGCCGGCGCTGGGCCTGGGGCACGGCTCGGATGACGGGAGGGGCGCGTGACGGCCACCGCAACCGCCGGCGCTGGCTCGCCGGCGGCGCCCAAGCGGGGACCCAAGGGCGCCCGGATTGGCGATGTCGTGATCGCGGAGGGAAGCCGCTGGCGAGTAGAGGGCCTGGACCCCGAGCGCCGCGAGGCGATCTGTCGCCTAATTAGCGGCTCTGGTGCCTATCGCCGTTTCCGCGCCAACCGCATCGCCAAGGTCGAGCGAACGCGACCGAGGAAACCATGACTGGCCGCCTCCTCACCGCTCGCAACGTGGCCGAGATACTCGGCGTGAACACCGAGACGGTGTTGCGCTTGATCCGTGAGGGCCAGCTCCCCGCGATCCGACTCCCGGGTGGCCGACTCCGGATCGTTGAGGCCGAGTTCGAGGATTGGCTGGCGTCACGGGCGACGTCGGGATCAGGAGTGCTAGCTACCAAGCCCGACGCCACCCGTGGCGGACCCTACCCGGCGGGAGTAGGATCGCCCACGCTAGCTGCCACCAGGCCACGTCCGACCGTGGCCACCGAAGACCAGGAGAGTTGACGATGCCACCGATTCAGCGTGGGCAGGCCTACCGGCTTGGCCCCAACCGATGGGGCCTGCGCTACTACGACGTCGACGGGAGCCGGCGCCGCAAGAGCCCATTTGCGACCAAGAGCGCAGCGCTCAGCCACTATCGCGATGTGGTCGAGCCGCGCTTGCGCGGCGAAGCCGAGCCGCTGCCCGAGCTGACGTTGGCCGAGTTCGTCCCGCTCTATCTCGAGCGGCACGCCGCGAGCGTGCGGCCGCGCACGATCCTCACGCTGCGGGAGCGGCTGGTGCACGCGACCCGCGCGTTTGGAGCCGTCCCACTGCGAGACCTCGAGAGGATGAGCGGAGAGATCGCGACCTGGCAGGCGCGGCTCCCGGAGCGCAGCAGATACGGCGTCGTCCAGGCGCTGCGCCAGGCGCTCGAGGCGGCCGCTCGCTGGGACTACATCACCCGCAACCCGGCAAAGCTCGCCGGCCGCAACCGCCAGCCATCGCCACGAACCGTGCGCGCCTTCACGCGGGCGGAGGTCGACGCGATCAGCGAGGAGCTGTCGGCGATCTACGTGTCGCTGCCGGCATTCGCCGCAGCTACCGGGCTCCGGCCCGAGGAATGGCAGGCGCTGGAGCGCCGCGACCTGGACCGCCGAGCCGGTCTCGTCAACGTGCTGCGAACCGTCTCGGACGGCATCGTCACTGAGCTCGCCAAGACGAATGTGAGCCGCCGACAGGTGCCGCTCTCGCGCCGCGCGGTTGAGGCGCTCGACGCGTTGGCCCCGCGGCTCGACACGCCGCTGCTGTTCCCAGCTCCCGCCGGTGGTCTGCTCAACCTCGACAATTTCCGCCGGCGCGAGTGGGCGCCGGCGATCGAGGCGAGCGGCGTCCGGACGCCGGCGAGGATCTATGACCTCCGGGCGACGTTCGCCTCCAGAGCGCTCGCCGCCGGCGTCTCGGTGTTCGAGCTGGCGCGGGTGATGGGCACCAGCGTCCGCATGATCGAGCGCCACTACGGCGCCCTGCTCGACGGCGCTACAGCCGGGATCGCGAGCCGGCTTGACGCCTATGAGGCCGAGCAGGACCGGGCCTCACAGGACCACGCCGAGGACGTCTAGGCCACAACCGGGCCTCAATCGGCAACTCGTCTGCACACCGCGATCCGTCGAAAGTGCCGGTGTGCAGGCGCTTCTAGCTACGGGAGCGACGGGACTCGAACCCGCGACCTCCGGCGTGACAGTCCGGCGCTCAACCGCCGAAATGCCCTGCAAATAGCGATTTCTATTCAAGTTTGGTCACCGCCAGGTCACCGTTTCTGTCTTTGAACTTCGGCTCGGACACCGCGTCGCAACCGGCGCTTCGGACACAACCGTCAATCGTGCCGACTGGATCGGACATCACGCGCCCAGACTCCTGCTGGCCGCCGACTCCGCCGACGAAATGAAGTCCTCAAGTTCTTGCAGAGCCGCTTTCGTGAACTCTCCGGTGGCGTGGGCGTACTTGCGCGTAGTTGTGTTGACTTGCTCGCCGCCGGCTCGCAGCGAATGGCCCATCCAGGCAGACACCTCGATGAGGGGGATCCCGGCGGCAAGGAGGCGCGACGAGAACGTGTGTCGCGCGTCGTAGAGCGTGAAGTGGGTGTCCGATGCGAGCTGAGCCGGCTCCCAGACGTTCCGATAGAAGTTGCGGTGAGCCCAGTAATACCCACGCGGGGACGGGTAGAGGCGTCCTTCGATGTCGGCGGGAACCGACTCGATCATCCGGATCAGACTTGCCGGGAAGAGCGTCCATCGACCTCTGCGCTCGCGGTCGCGTACGTGGTGGGTCGTCTTGAGTCCCGTTTCAAGCTTCCCGTACCTGTTGACGGTCTGGTGGACGTACAGCATCTGCCGCTGCCGATTCAGGTCGGCGCGCGCAAGCGCGAAAAGCTCACCGGGGCGCACCCCGGTGAGGAAGGTGGTCCAGCACACGGCGCGGTGTCGCGGCGGTACGGCGCGCATGAAGGCGCCGACCTCGTCCGCTGGGACCGCGCGGCGCTTCGTTGGAATGCGTACGGGGTTCAGCCTGGGATCGTTTGGCCGAACCCGGATTCCGTGGGCGGGGTTCGCGTCGAGGAGCTCAACATCGACGGCGTCGCGGAGCATCGCCGAGAAGGCGGTGAAAGCTCCGTCGATCGTCTCCTTGGCGAGGCCAGAATTCAGGAGCTCGGCTTGGACGTGCCGTAGCGACGCCCTCCGGAGCTCGGTGATCGGAAAGCGACCTTTGCGCGGGAGGTAGGGGAGGATGTATCTGCTGATTCGCTCGCTGTTGGTCTGCTGAGTCCGCGGGTGGCGAGGGAAGCGTTCGAGCCACTCGTCGAAGAAATCGACGAGCAGCGGAGCAGCCCCGGACTGAGGCGCCCGCAGCAACGCTTCAGAGATCGCTTTCTGAGCATCCCGTTTGCGCTCGTATCGACCGGCTTGGAGCACCCGTCCGTCGGGCGCCGTGTAGCGAGCGAGCCAGAGGCCCGTCCGCGGGCATTTGACTGGTTGTCTCACGGGGCTACTCCTTCCTACTCCTGATAAACCGTTCGATGTCCTCGATGCGGAAGCGACGGTGCCCGCTGATCCGGTAGGTCGGGATCTCACCCGCCTGAACGAGTCGATCAAGCGTGCGTTTGCTGACCGCGAGGTAGGCGGCAGTGTCATCGCGAGTGAGCATGGGTCGCACCCCGGTCATCTCGCTCGCTCCCGCATACTGAGGATTGTCAACGGACATGGTCATTCTGCCTCCCTTCTTCGATCTGTGTTCACGCTGCCGATCAGCTCATTAGTCGTGATCTGCGCGGCGCTGCGGCGGTCGTGCAGCCAGCCTGTGAGGTCATAGCCGTCGTTTCCGCCGGGTGCCAGGTCCAGTACTCGGACGACGCTGAGTGACGAGAGGTCGCCCTCGATCGCCGCGGCGGCGGCACGTCCTTGCTCGTCGCAGTCCATGACGACGGTCACCTGGCGGCCGGAGAGAAGCGGTGCCCACGCGGCTCGCCATCCGTCGACGCCTGGCACGGCGATGGCGGGTAGACCTCGCGATCGTGCTGCAATCATGTCGGGCTCCCCCTCGACGAGCAGCACTTGTTCGGATGGTTCGGCGGCGGGGTGTGGGAGCAGTGCCCGCCGCGAGCCTGGCGCCGCGAGCATCTTGAGCTCATCGGATCTCGGCCATGGCTGGTAGCGCAGGAGTCCGATCAGTCGGCGTGTGTCGTCGCGGACGGGAATAGTGATGCGGCCGCGGTCGAGTCCAAGCTCGAGCTCGAGCATCGTGGCGTAGAGCCAGCCCCGCTCCCGGGCGAGCTTGGCGATGAGGTCGGTGTCGGTGGCGAGTGCAGCTTGCCAGCGATTGACGTCCTCCCTGGTCGGGCGCACCGGCGTGCGCGGAGGTTTCGTCGGCCGCGCGGGGACCGACCCGAAACGCCGTCCGATGTTGGCGTTGGGACGCCTGTAGGGGCGATGCTCGGTGAGCCGGTACGCGACCATTAGGTCGATCGCTCCCCGGTCGGAGTAGCCGCGGGCTGCCGCAGCATCGAACGCGCCGCCTCTCGCACCGCAGGCGTGGCAGTGCCAAGCGCCATGCTCGAGGTTGACCGAGCAAGATGGGTCGCGATCGCCCCGGCGATGGGCGTCGGGATCCGCGAAGCACCGGACGGAGGCCTCTGTCCGTGCCCACCCGGGCAACTCGATCCCGAGCGCTTGGTAGTAGCCGCGGATGTCGGCGCCGGGGAGCGTGAGGGTCATCGTCGGCCGCCTGTGTCGGTGGGAAGAGCGGGCGTGATGCGTCTGTAGAGGTGGCAGGCAGTGATCCAGCGACTGAAGTTGGACTCGTCGAAGGAGTACGGGAAGCTGACCTCGGAGAGACCGACGTCCCAGAAATGCGCGGCCCAGCGGAGCAGCAGGAGTTCGCTCGATGACCATCCGCGGTGGCCGTGGTCAAGCTCTTGGACTACGGGCCAGATCGAGCGGCTTGCGAGGATCTCGGGGCCTAGCGCCGTCCATGCTTTGAGACAGCCGGTGAGCAGGTAGACGGCGGCTTGCCATTCACCCCAGTCGTCGTCGTGGAGCAGGGACGCTTGGGCGAAGGTCGGATCGTTGTCGCAGAGGCCGTCGATCCAGACCAGGAACTGCTGGTCGCCGCTGCGCAGGCGGGTGAGGATCGCCTGGATGCGTTGATCGTCATGCGGCTGCACGGTTGTTCCTCCTTCGCTGCGGTAGCTGCACGACGTTCGTGTCGCGCTCGACGTGGGGCTCGTCCCATTCGGGGGTGCGCATCACGATCCATGCGAACTCGCCGCCGAGCAGGGGCACCTCGTTCTGCGCACGGGAGCTCCACCGAGACAGCTGGTAGAGCGTGAGATCGCCGCGCCACATAGCCGCGACGCGTTCTGTTGAACTCATCGCCCATAACGCGTCGAGCTGCTGCTCGCGCGCGTCGTCGATAGGGATGTTCAGGGCGGGGGCGGTGCGGTTGCCTAGCTGTGTCGTCTGCTGGGGCATCGGTGCTCCTTGCGGGTCGGGGGCTCGATCGGCCCCCTGCGCCGGCGCGCAGCGGCGGCAATCATCCGGGGCGTCGAGACCCCGGCCCGCCGGAATGGCGGCGGCCGTCATGGCTGCCTCCCGGCCCGGTCGGCGGCGAGCTCAGCGGCACAAGCGCTGCAGGTGTCCTCGCCCTCGGAGGCAAAGACGGTGTTGCGCCCGCAGCTGGCGCACCATCCCCAGCCCTCGCCGGGCTCGATCGTTCCGGCGCGCTGTGCGTACAGGGTGTGCAGGTGGCGCTCGAGCGCGTCGATTCTGTCGCTGAGCGATACCGGCGCCTGGCTACGGCTGCCGTGATGACCCAGCATCCGGTCGACGTCGGAGCGACGGACCAGCAGCTTTCGTTGCCCCGGGCGAGTGGCGGGCAGCCGGCCCCGAGCGATCCAGAGCCGGACCGTCGCGGGATTGACGCGCAACTCGGCGGCGATCTCGGCGAGCGTTAGCCAGTAATCCTCCGGCGCGTCGAGATCGTGCTCGGCCGGAAAGTCCACGACGGCGATCGCTTGTGGCGTGGTAGTTGTGTCGTGTCGCATGTCGCTCTCCTTCGGGTTGAGCGGGCTGTGGCGGGACGCCGCGGGTCGGGCGTCCCGCCTTCGCTCGCCGTGTTATGCGGCCGCCTCGACAG
>JBOGYN010000444.1:0-4568 GCA_050696855.1 Solirubrobacteraceae bacterium
ACGTCGCCATCAGCGATCAGATCCGTCGATCCGGGATGCTCGCCTCCGGTGGGGGGATCAGCCACTTCACCTCGCTGATGGTCGCGGAATTCGCGGCAACGGGCGAGTATGCCCGGAATGTCGACAACCTGAGAACGCTTTACGCGAAGCGCCGGGATGCGCTGCTCAAGGCGCTGTTCCGCCACCTCGACGGCCGCGCAACATGGCTCGAGCCCAAAGGAGGGTACTTCGTGTGGCTCTCCCTGACACCCGAGTGCAGCGCGGAAACGCTCCTGTCAATCGCGGTGGCCAACGGCATGAGCTACATGCCAGGAAGCCGCTTCTTCCTCTCGCCGGAACGCGGAGCGAACTCGCTTCGGTTGGCCTTCAGCCGGTATCCTGCTGATGAAATTGCGGAAGCCGTTCGGCGACTCGCGCATGCCCTCGATCAGCTCGTGGATGGCCGCGCGTAGCCGGTGGACCTGACCTCTAACCCGCAGCACTGGTACCTGTGGCGACTGCGAGCATACTTTCGTCAGGTGGCGGGCCTCCTTGTCCTGGGATCGATCTGCGGGCTCGTCATGAACACGGCGATCGTCCTGCCCGCCATCCTGCTGGGGAGGGCGCTGGACACCGTGCTCGCACTCCAGCAGCACAGGGCGTCGGTGGGCGATCTGACGGTCGCTCTTGTGGCCTTGGTGGCGGGTACGGCAGCAACGGAACTCCCCCGGATCGGCAAAAGGTACTGGCTGGGTGTAGCGCGAGCACGAATCCGCGCCAACCTTTGCTCCGATGCCCTGCGCGGGGTCCTCAGCTGGCCCCTCTCCCGCATCGCGACGGCGCCGGTCGGAGACTTGATGGCCCGAATAATGGGCGATGTCGAGGCTGTCGGCACTGGCGTCGACGAGGTGATAACCGAGACCTGGGACACCGTTCTATTCTCGATCTCGCTGATCGTCGCGATGCTCGTCTACGACGTGCGGCTGGGACTATTGGCGTTGATGCCGGTGCCGCTGGCCCTGGCCCTGGCGCTAATCGCCGGTCGTCTGGTGGCCCGCAGAACGGCGCGCGCGAGGGAGTGCGCCGCGGCGCTGACCGCGAGTCTGCACGAGCAGATCGGTTCCCTGCGCCTGCTTCGACTGTACGGCCGTGCGGAGGCCGCAGCCGACATCGTGGCCGATCTCGCCGACCGCCGTGCGGTCGCGGAACTCAGCGCCATCAGCGTTGACGAGGCCCTGGCTGCGATCTATTCCGCCCTTCTCGTCGCTGGAGTGGTGTTCATCATCGCGGTCGGCAGCGGCGAGGTTTCGGCTGGCCATCTGAGCATCGGAGGCATGGTGGCGTTCCTTCAGCTCTTCATCCGTTTCACCACCAGAGCTCCACGCCTGCCGCAGATGGTCAACCGGGTGCAGGCCGGGGGAGCCTCGTTCACGCGGCTGGAGCCGCTGTTGGCGCCGCCGCCGGCTCAGATGCATGAACCGCGCTGGTCGACATTCCGTGGCGCCCTGGTTGCGGGAACGGGCTCGGCCCGAGCGACGCTCACTCACGCCGCGCGCAGGCCTGCGGAGGTGGAGATGCGAGACGTGTCCTTCACCTATGCGGGATCCAGCGCGCCCGCCTTGACGGGCATCGACCTGTACGTTGCACCGGGGTCATTGGTGGCGATCACCGGACCCGTGGGATCGGGCAAGAGCGCGCTGGCCCGGCTGGCTGCAGGACTCTATGCTCCGTCGGCCGGAGAGGTCCTCATCAACAAGAGCGCACCGGTCGACGTCGAGCCCGCGATGCGTGCGGACCTTGTCGGATACCTCGCCCAGGAGCCACGCCTTTTCTCCGGCACGATCGCTGAGAACATCCTCTTCTGGCGCGACCCTGCCGGCGACAGCACCCTGCGGCGCGCCACCCGGCTGGCAGCCCTCGACCAGGATCTCACCGCAATGCCCATGGGCATAGACACCCATATCGGGGAGCTCGGCGTCCGGATCTCGGGCGGACAGCGCCTGCGAATCGCGCTCGCCCGCGCCATCGCGGCCGGCACCCGGGTCCCGGGCCTCTTGGTTCTCGACGACCCATTCTCGGCCGTCGACATCGAGACCGAGGTGGCGATCACCGGCTTGCTGCGCGCAGCGCTCGGCCACGCTGCGGACGCCCAACAACGCGCCACCGTCCTACTCTTCTCACACCGCCTGGCCGCGTTCTCACAGGCTGACCTGGTGGTGGTGTTGAACCGGGGCCGGATCGTCGAGCTGGGCGCGCATGCTTCGCTCCTCGCGGCAGGAGGTCTCTACGCGCGCATCGTCCGCGCCCAGGCGGCACTGAAATGAAGCTAGCGTGACTGACGGGAGGCCACAGTTCTGGAGAGGTGTGTGGGAACTGGTGCGCCGGTGGCGGCTCCTGCTGATCGTCGTTGGTCTATGCATCATTGGTTCATCCGTCGCTGAGCTGGTTCCACCGCTGGTGGTCCGGCATGTGATCGACCAGGATCTGCTAATTCACCGCACTACCGGACTGGTGGCTGCCGCTGCCTTGTATTTGGCGGCGGTTCTCGCTGACTCGGCGTTCAGCTTTGGCTACAGCTACCTGTCCGCAGTCGTCGCCCAGCGCGCGATCGCTGCGGTGCGTGTGCGCATCGTCGAGCATCTCGCAAGAGTGCCGACCGCGTACCTCGACAGCACGCCGCTCGGCGAGGTGATCAGCCGGGCGACAAGCGACGTCGACACCATTGACGAGCTGTTCACCAGCGGACTCGCGACCATCATCGGTCAGGTCGTGCCGGTGATGGCCGTCATGGTGGCAATGGTGGCTGTGAGCCCGTTGCTGTCGGCGGTGTCTCTGCTGGTCTCGCCCCCGCTGGTGCTCGCGACACGTTGGCTCCAGGTGCGTGTGCGGGATGCCGAGCGCGCGACCCGCGTTGCGGTGGGCCGGCTCAATACGCAGATCGCCGAGACGCTGGGCGGAGCAGAGACAGTGCGCGCGTTTGGTCGCCAGCACGACTTCGCCAATCGCTTTCGCGGTGTCTTGCGGCAGACACTTCTGGCGCAGGTCAGGTCGGTGAAGTACAACTCCCTATTCGCTCCTTTGACGAATCTCCTCTACGCCGTGGCCGTCTCGGCGCTTCTGTGGTTGGCCGCCTCCGGCGGCCTGAGATCAGCGGGGATCACCCTGGGGACGCTGACTGCCTTCATCCTCCTGTACCAGCGCTTCTTCACACCGATCGTCGCTGTCGGCGATCAATGGCAGTCCGTGCAGGCGGCGCTGGCCGGGGCGGAGCGCGTATTCGAGCTGCTCGACCTCGACCTCGAACCCGCGCTTGCGCTCGGCTCGTCGAGTGCGCCCCTTACGGCGAACATCACCGTGGACAATGTGACCCACGGCTATTGCGCAGGTCATCCCGTGCTCATCGCGGTGTCGCTACGCGTGGAGGCGGGCGAGCATGTCGCACTGGTGGGCCGCACGGGAGCGGGCAAGTCAACGCTGGTCTCACTGCTGGGGGGACTGAGCCAACCCTGGGTCGGGAGCATCGCGGCGGGCGGCCGCGACCCTCGCCAGTGGTCTGGCTCTGAAAGACGCCGAGCCGTCGCGATAGTTCCCCAGACCGTGCAGCTCTTCACGGCCACCATGCGCGAGAACCTGACCCTCGGCGATCAGTCAATCACAGACGCCGAGCTCGCGACCGCGGTGTCGATCGCCGGCCTTGCTGAACTGATCGCGTCGCTTCCTGAGGGGCTGGATACGGTTCTGGCCGGTTCTGGCGGCGGTGTAGGAGTCCGATTGTCGGCCGGCGAACGGCAGCTGGTGGCGTTGGCGCGCGCCCTCGCGGCCGATCCAGCGGTGGTCGTGCTGGACGAGGCCACGGCCGCGCTCGACGCATCCGGTGAGGCAGCCATCCGCCAGGCGCTGGGGCGCACAGCACGCGAGGGAGGGCGCGCGGTGCTGACGGTGGCGCACCGGTTGGCGACCGCACAGGACGCCGACCGCGTCATCGTCCTCGACGGCGGACGCATTGTCGAAGATGGTTCGCCGGCAGAGCTGTCGAGAGGTGGCGGGCGGTTCGCCGCGCTCCTCGAGCTGCAGGCGGCAGGGTGGGACTGGGCGGATGCTTCTGTGCGAGCATCTGACGCGTGATCTCGATCGACACCTACCTCCAGCCCGACGCCCCGGACCCGGTCCTCAGCGTCAACTCCGTTCTCCACATAGCTCGACGCCATGCGCCATGGCTGACCGCGGTGGCGGAGGTCGACGAGTCGGGGGGCGAGGCGCGTGCCTACATGCTCCACCCAGACGCGGTGCTCAAGACCCAGCGCCCCCAGCAGCTGCGGCCGCGCACCAGTCTGGCGAAGGAGGCGCTGATTCTGGAACATCTTGCGCAGAAGGCGACAGTATCAGTGCCGCGTCTGCTGGGATACGGCCACGACGGTGCAGTCGAGTACGTCCTGATGTCGCGCATGCCGGGCGTCGCGATGCGGCACGTGCCGCTGACTCGGGGTGTCCGATCCGCGGTGCTTCGCGACCTGGGCCGCGCACTCCGCCAACTGCACGACGTCGATCAAGCCCAGCTTGTCTCCAGCGGTCTAATTCCGGGCGACAAC
>JBOGYN010000445.1:0-4046 GCA_050696855.1 Solirubrobacteraceae bacterium
CCACAAAGGCGGACAACGGCCGTCTCGCCGCCTGAAGCATGTGAGGTGAAGGTGGAGTAGACGTACCCTCCGAATCCACCGGAGCAGTAGAGCCCGGCGTATGGCGAGTGCGCGATACACGGCACCCCCGACCCGGTTCCACCCGCACATCCTCCGTCAGCGTGCCCGCGGTTGTGGAGCGTGTTGTTCGGAAAGTGATACGCCCCGTCGTGATTCTGCTTCGGCTGTGTGCACTGGTACGGCCAGTAGGTGTTCGCCTGAGCGGGAGCTGCAAGCGCGGCGGCGCCCAGAGAGCTCGCGCCCACGGCCGTAGCTAGACCCAGCGCCCGCGTGGAGATTCGTCTGGCGCGCCCCCCATCCTTCCTGGTCGGCTCACCTGCTTCCGCATGCCTTACGCCGCCATCCTCTGTGATACGGGGTTGCATACGCCGCCTCCTGGCCCTAGCTGATTGATCAGATGCGCTGACTATACGACGCTCTGCACCGGACGCAAGGCCCGAGTTTGTGAGCCTTCGCGAGCTATGCTGCTTTGTGGTGCGAGATAAGCGACGAAAAGCTGATACGAATCGAAGCCAAGACGCGCTCGATCCACCAAACGCCGCTCTGCTGGGTCGACACCTGTCTTACCGCCGGGTCGACACCTGTCTTACCGAAGGCACCCGCGACGGGTGAACCCTCTCTCCCGCGGGTGTAGAGAGCCCCGATCGTGTCGGAGGGCCAGGAGGTGAAGAACGCCGTTCCCGATGAAGCCAGTTCTCCGGCATAAGACTCAGAACCGGCTGCGGTTGGACTTGAGACGGTTGCGTCCCGTCATGAAGTACTCGTCAAGCGGGGTCGTGATCGGCCTAGGGAAGTTGGAGCCGATGGCATCCCCCGCACGCCTCGGCGTGGTGGGCCGCTCGCGCTTGCCGCCGCGATTGACTACCCATTGACGGTCCTTGGGTTCTCGCCTGGTGCATCTCCGTCGCCCAGCCCGGAGGCCACACGCCAACGCGACCGCGGCCCTGCCCGCCATACCCGTCGTTGAGGCTCATTGAATGCTAGAGGATGCCGATACGGCCGGGCGGCCAGTAGGTGAAGAAGGCGATGCCGATGATCCACTTTTGCGGCACCGGACCCCAGAAGCGGCTGTCATCGGACCGGCCGCGGTTGTCCCCCATCATGTAGTAGTCGTCGCGGGGAACCGCGATCGTCTTGCGGAAGTTGCAGCCGGGGACGCCGCCGCAGGGCTGGGCGTAGGGGGCCTTCTCCTGGACGCCGTTGCGGATCACATGCCCGTCGGCGATCGAGATTCGGTCGCCCGGTAATCCGACGAGCCGCTTGATGAACGTCTGAGTGGAGGCCTGGGCGGTGGGTTGGTCGCACGCCTGCGGGTGATCGGCGCCCTGGCGGGGGTTGGCGCAGATCGCTGGCTGGGGGTCGGCGCCCGCCGGCGGGTGAAAGACGACGATGTCACCGAGGCCGGGGTGAGTGTCGAGGCGGTTGACGAGCACACGCTGTCCGATGGCCAGCGTCGGAACCATCGACGGGGTCGGGATCCGGTAGGGCTTGACGACGAGCGCCTGGATGAGGAGCGCCAAGCTGATCGCGACCGCCACCGTAACCAGAAGCTCGAGCACGGTGCCAACCGGCCCCCGGGCACGCTTCTTGCTGGCGGCCACTTCAGCCATTCCCGCAGACGGAATGCTCGGCGCTGACCCGGCGCGTTTCGCTCAACGCGACGTCTGAGCGATGATCGCGGCCGAAGGCAAGCGCGCCACGGTCGGCGGAGCGGCGATCAGCAAGGCCATGATCGCGGCCACGACGGCCGCGGCGATGCGGCACGAGATGCGTCTGCCCAGCACGGGGCGTCCCGCTGCTATGACCAGCTCCCGCTCAAGCTCGGGAATGAGGGTCATTCGCCCTCCAGCAGACGGATTCGGAGGGCCGCTAAGCCGCGGCTGACCCGCTTTCGCACGACCGACTCGGAGCAGCGCAGCTCTCGTGCGATGTCGCGGTAGTCGCGCTCGTGGATCACGTGAGCCAGCACTGCGTCGCGCTGATCGATCGATAGCCCGCTGAGCAGGCACGCGGCCTCGTCTTCGTGGGCGAGCTTCTCGATGTCTGATACTTGGCCGCGGGTCAGCTCGATCGCTCGCATCTGGAGCCGGGTGCGTGCTCGATCGTCGACCCGGCTTTTCCGCATGCTGTCGGCGAGCTTGTGGTTCGCGATCCCGAACAGCCAAGCGATTGGCACCTGCGGGCCTGGTCCTCCGCTGCGGCATTTCTCCAGCGCCGCCGCGAACACCTCCGCGCAGAGATCCGCAGCAACCTCGCCGGAACCTGTCCGCCGAACAAGGTAGCCAATCAGTCGACGCTCGTGCCGGGCATAGAAAACCCCGAACGCTGCCGGGTCATGCCCCGCGGATCTGAGCAGAGCATGATCGTCGGCTGCGTGCCAATCTTTCATTACGGTTCTTTGTCGCACTCGAGCACCGGATTGTGACCGGGCCGCTCAAGTGTCATCCCGCCGAGCAGTCTCGGCGCAACGGCTCTCGGTGATCGCCAGGGGGACCGCTGAAAGCCGTGGGCCGGGTTGGCCGGTTCAGGAAGGAGCAGCGGCACGCCCGGCGGTGTCCCGCAGAGGATCCTTGTTAGACACCCCGACGGGTCTGAGAAGGTGCGTTCTCACGAGCATGAGCCCGCCCGATCCCTTCCGCCGAGCTGCGCGCGCCTGGGTTCGGCATAGACCGCTGCGCCGAGCTGGCCAGAGACGCCCCCTTCGCCCGGCGGAGCAGCGATCAATACGCTGCCCCGCACCACCGCCGCTCTGGACGAGAACCGGCCGTCTCGTCGCCAGCGCCAGACTGCTGCTCGCGCGTGAGCATGAGGAAGTCCGCGGCGGACCGAACGACACTCTCCAGTTGGAACGGCCTCGGCAGCCACCTCGTGGCCGTCTCGGACTTGTGGTTTGGCGGCGCGTTGCGGAAGTGTCGACGCGCATGGCGGCGGCGGTGCGGCTGAGTCGGCCGGGCTATCCAGGCCGGCGCGCGGGGTGGATGTGCGGTTGGCTGGGTTCCAGCGGCCAGGTGATGCCTAGCTTGTGGGGGATCCGCGGGCGTGAGCGCCCGCCAATCAGGTCGACGAGCGGCGGCGCAAGAAGAACCGCGTTCTCGGTGGCCGGGTCCGCGCGCGTGATTCGCATCCACCCGGCGGTGAGCCGCAGCACCAACGGCTCATACGGACTCTCAAAGTCCGCAGCCGGTGGCGGCGGCGGGCTGTGTGAGAAGACGGGCATCGCGATCTCGGCTGGCTGTCCACGGTAGTGGCCGGCCGTGGGCCTGCGGCAGCAGTGCGCCGGCGAGTTCGGCTGGCATCAGTCGTGGTGGCCATGTCCTGGTGTTGAACTGCGTGCGTTCGCGTCTTCACGCCTTCTCGCGAGCGTTGCGCCACGCTGGGTAGTGCTCGGCGGTGCAGATCTCGATGACTGGCTGTACGTGCCAGATGGTGACGTCTGGGTGGTCGGCTCTCGCGGCAAGCTCGTTGACCGCTCGCTCGAGGTCGCGTCGCACCCTCCGCCGGCGCCAGCGAGAGCTGACGCGCACGGGACGATCCAGGCCCGGCACCGCCTAAACCGTCGCCGGCACAGCTACCAGCTTCGCCGACTCGTCCATCATTGGATTCTTACGTGGGACTGGTTGCGTCGCAGCGGTGGCAGGTGCGAGCTGACCGCTTCGCCATGATCGGAGCGTGACGTCGCTGATGATCTGTAGCACCTCGCGAGCGGCCTTGCTGCGCCGTCTCGGGTCTGCGCCGCTCCTGCGCTGTGGTGCCGATGGAGCGGTCAGCCGCCGCCGATCGGGCGGGGGGGTTCCCGCGACACGGGCCACTTTGCTGCCGCGAGGATTCATCAGCGCTGGCGGCGCATGTCGTGACTGGCGCGACGGCCCGCCTGCGGCCGCGTTTCAGACGCGGCGGCGACGGGCGTTTGCGCGGCCTCGGCGGCCGCGCGTGCCTGTCCGAGGTCGGCGAGCGTGCGCGCCTGGGTCGCGGGCTCGGGGACGCCC
>JBOGYN010000446.1:0-2598 GCA_050696855.1 Solirubrobacteraceae bacterium
GGGGCGCGGCGACGCGGCGGCCCCGCCGGCGCCGCTGGTGGTCGACGGCGCCTCGGGGCGATTCGCCTGGACTCCCCCGACCCAGGCCCCCGCCGCTATCGTTGCAGCAAACCGGGAGGTGGATCCGCCCGCCCCGACCAGAGAAGGAACCTCAGATGGCAGATCTCAGCTTCGATCGCTTCAAGACGATCGTCGTCAGCCAGCTCGGCGTGGAGCCGGATCAGGTGACCCCGGAGGCGTCGTTCGTCGAGGACCTCAACGCGGACTCGCTGGACCTCGTCGAGCTGATCATGGCGTTCGAGGAGGAGTACAAGATGCAGATCTCCGACGAGGACGCCGAGAAGATCGGGACAGTGGGCCAGGCCTGGGAGTACATCCAGGAGAAGGTGGGAGCGACCTTCTAGCCGCCCCTCCGGCGGACCCGGCGGCGCCGCCCGCCGCGCCTCCCGAGCTGCCTCCCGCGGATGTGCCGGAGACCCCCGCCACGGAGATCGCCCCGATCGCCGAGGGCGCGCCCTCGGTCGCCGCCCCGCTGGCGGGGCTGACCGAGCGGGAGATCGCCGGCTTCGACGCCCTTCAGAAGCGCATCGGGGTGCGCTTCCGCCGTCTCGAGCTGCTCCGCGAGGCGATGACCCACGCATCCTGGAACAACGAGCGGGGCGAGCCGAGCGGACCGGGGCACGACAACGAGCGCCTCGAATACCTCGGCGACGCGGTCCTGGAGCTGGTCGTCGGTGAATACCTGTTCCGCCGCTTCCCGACCTACGATGAGGGCCAGCTCACCCAGCTGCGCGCGGCCCTGGTCAACACGGTCTCGCTGGCCCGGCTCGGCGAGAAGCTGAACCTGGGCGAGACGCTCCTGCTGGGCCGGGGAGCGACCAAGACGGGGGCGCGCAAGCTGCCCTCGCTGCTGGCCAATGCCTTCGAGGCCATGACCGGGGCCATCTTTCTCGACCAGGGTTACCGGGTGGCCACGCGCGTCTTCATCCAGAACATCGGCGACCTCGCCGACTGGACGGACGAGAACCACAAGGGGCGTCTCCAGGAGGTGGCCCAGGAGCGCACCGGGCTGCCGCCCCTCTACCGGGTCGTCGCCGACGGCGGTCCCGGGCATCGCCGCTCCTACTCCGCCGAGGCGGTGGTGGGCGGCGAGGTGGTCGGCAGCGGGCGCGGCCCGACCAAGCAGGCGGCGCAGCAGGCCGCGGCCCGCGCAGCCCTCGACCGCTTCAGCAAGATCCCCGCCAACGCCGCCGCTCGCGCCGCCGGGGCTGCGCGCGACGCCGCCCGGGGAGCAGCCACGGAGCCCGCCCGGGTGCGCCGCCGGGTCGCCGAGGTCGCCGCCGACAGGGGGGCAACCGTCGGCTCCAGCCGCGACCGTCGTGCCGCCGCCACCTCCGGCACCGCGCCGGCGCCCAAGCCGCAGCGACGCGGCCTGCTGGCCGCGCTGCGTGCCGCCGCCGATGTCATCGTGGGCAGCCACCGCGAGGAGCCCACGCCCCAGCCCGAGCCTCCCGCGGAGCGCAAGCGCACCCGGCGTGGCCACCGCGGCGGGCGAGGGCGCGGCTCGCGGGGCGGGGGCGGGTCGCCGTGAGCAGCAGATGTTGTGGTCGTTGCCAGACAGAACCCCAACATGTTGACGAGATGGTCCAGCGGCGCGGAGAATCGACCGGATGAGGCTTCGCCACGTTGTCGTCTCGGGGTTCAAGACCTTCGCCAGTCGCAGCGAGATGCGCCTCGAACCCGGCATCACCGCGATCGTCGGGCCCAATGGGAGTGGCAAGAGCAACCTCGTCGACGCCATCCGCTGGGCGCTCGGCGAGACCAACGCCCGCGAGCTGCGCGGCGCCCGCATGGACGAGGTCATCTACTCCGGGGGCAGCGCCAGGCCGCGGATGGGCTTCGCCGAGGTGGAGCTGATCCTCGACAACGAGGACGGACGGCTGCCGGTGGACGACGTCGAGGTGTCGGTTAGCCGACGGGTGGTGCGCCACGGCGACAGTGACTTCCGGCTCAACGGTGACCGGGTTCGGCTGCGCGACATCGAAGGGATCCTCGGCACCACCGGCCTCACCCAGAGCGGCTACGCGGTGGTGGCTCAGAATGACATTGACGCCATCATCGAGGCGAGCCCGGCGCAGCGCCGAGCCCTGGTGGAGCAGGCGGCCGGGGTGCGGTCGCTGCGCGCCGCGTGCGAAGACGCCCTCGGCCGGGTCGGCCGGGCCGAGATCACCCTGCGTCGCTTCGAGGATCTGCTCGCCGAGACCGAGCCCAGGCTGGCCGAGCTGGCGGCGCAGGCCGAACAGGCCCGCGAGCAGCGGGAGCTGGCGGAGCGGCTCGGGCAGCTGCGCGGATCGCTGGCGCGGGAGGCCTGGCGGACGGCCCGGGCGCAGCTCCGCCAGGCCTCCCGCCGTCTCGACGCCGCCGAGCATCGCCTGGAGGCGGCGGCGACCGCGGAGGCGGCTTTCTCGGCGCGCCTCTCCGGCCACCGCGGCCGTCTCGACGAGCAACGCGCCGGGCAGACGGCGGCCAGCCACCGTCTCGAAGAGGCGCGGCTGGCGGCGGAGCGCGCGGCGGGCGATGAGCAGCGCAGCCTCGATC
>JBOGYN010000447.1:0-2323 GCA_050696855.1 Solirubrobacteraceae bacterium
ATCGCAAGGTGCTGGCCGAGCTGTCCACCCTGCGCTTCGTGGAGGAACGTCGCAACGTGATCCTGCTCGGTCCCCCGGGGGTGGGCAAGAGCCACCTGGCCATCGCGCTCGGGATCGCCGCGACCGAGGCTGGCTACCGCACGTACTTCACATCCGCCGCCGACCTCGTGGCCAACCTCCAGTCCGCCCATCTCGAAGGCACCGCCGCCTACAAGATGCGCACCTACACCGGGCCCTCGGTGTTGGTGGTGGACGAGCTGGGCTATCTGCCGCTCGACCAAGCATCCGCCAACTGGATCTTCCAGATGGTGAGCCGCCGCTACGAGAGAGGCTCGATCGTGCTGACCTCGAACCGCGGCTTCGGCGACTGGAACCAGGTCTTCGCGGATCCCGTGGTGGCCAGCGCCATCGTGGATCGTCTCCTGCACAACGCCACCGTGATCTTTACCGACGGGACGCAAAGCTCGCACTCACGGTCTTTCTGACAGGGCGATCGCCGGTTCAGGGCCTGTACCGGCATCCGGAGCATCGACGACGCCGCCTGCAACCACCCGTCCGAGGTTGAAGTATGTCTAGCCAAGAGCACCGCTATGTCCAGCATTGACCGCCGCGAACTGCGAGATCAGATGCTGCTATCAGGGAAGGCCCTGCGAGGACGCCGGTCAGGATGCAAGAAGCGGCGTATAATGTTGGACGACAGGAGTGTGCGTGGCCAACGGAGGAGCGGCTGTGAGCGAGACGACGCGGCGGCGAGCTTTGGAGGCGGCCGGTCTTGTCCACCCGCACTCGGAACAAGTGACTGCGCCGCTGTTCGCTGGCGACGGCTTCTTCCTGCGATTGGACAAGGTGCAGGTGAAGTACGAGATGCTGCGTGCCCACCTCGTGCAGGGCGCGAGCGCGGTCGAGGCTGCGCGGACACATGGATATTCCCGCGCGGCCTTCTATCTGGTGGTCAGCGACTTCGCCGAAGCAGGCATGCTCGGCTTGTTGGACGAGCGCCGGGGCAGGCGCGGTCCGCTGAAGCTGACCGGCGAGATCAGCGCGTTCCTCCGCGCCTCGCCGCCAGAGCTTTCGGGAGCAGCACTCACCGACCAAGTTGCCCGAAGGTTCGGAGTGAGCCTGCACCGGCGTACGGTCGAACGGGCCCGGTAGCGGTGGAACCAGCGCCGCTCCTCTCTCGGTTTTGGCCCGAGGTCGAGGCGGCGCAGGCGGACTACGAAGCATTGCGAAACCAAGTTCTCGCGTGCGGAGCACTGCCCGACTCTTTGACGGCGGCTCGCTTCCTCCGAGGCGGGCTGGCCGGCCTGATCAGGTGGCCAGCGGCGGAGCCAGTCTTCCGCGCTGCCCTGCATGGATCGACCCGGCCTCCGTGGACCCCGCATGAGGACCCGAGGCTGTCGGCTCTGGCAGCCGGGTATGAGCTGCTGTTGCAGCGCCACCGCCAAGACGCTGCAGGCGAGAGTCAGGAGGGTTATTGATGCGAGCAGCCGTGTACGCGCGCGTCTCTACGGAACGTCAACAGGAGCGCGGTACGATCGGCAGCCAGCTCGCGGTGCTGCGCGAGCGACTGGCGGCGGATGGTACTGAGCTGGTCGCGGAGTTCTGCGACGACGGCTACTCTGGTGCCCGTCTCGACCGACCTGGGCTGGACGCACTTCGCGATGCCGCTGAGGTCGGCCTCATCGATGTCGTGCGGTGCCTTTCGCCGGATCGCCTGGCACGCGTCTACGCCTATCAGGTCATCGTCCTCGAGGAGCTTGCTCGTCACGGGGTGGCAGTCCGGTTCACGGACGCTCCGGACATCGCTGACGACCCACAGGCCAAACTGCTGGTTCAGGTGCAGGGCGTGATCGCTGAGTACGAACGCGCGAAGATCGCCGAGCGATACCGGCGCGGCAAGCTCTTCCGCTCCCGTGCCGGGGAGATCATCGCCTGGCGGGTCCCGTATGGCTACCGTCGGCTGCCGCGCGGACCAGAAGGGCCAGCGCACCTCGAGCTGTTCGAACCTGAGGCGACCGTGGTCCGACGGATCTTCGACGAGTACGTCCACGACGGCGTCTCCATGAGGCAGATCACCCGCAGGCTCAACGCAGACGCCATTCCATCACCAACGGGCAAACCCACGTGGGGCGTCTCGACCATCGGCCGCTTGCTGCGCAACGAGGCGTACGTTGGTCGTGTCTACTTCAACCGCACCGACGCCGTCCCAGATCCGCGACCGGGGCGGAAGAACCGGCAGGTCCCTCGACCGCGTGAGGAATGGATCCCGATCGCTGTGCCCGTCCTGCTCCCGGACGACCTGTTCGACGCTGCCGGTCAGGTC
>JBOGYN010000448.1:0-2600 GCA_050696855.1 Solirubrobacteraceae bacterium
GGGGAGAGCTGACGGGCCGAGACGTTGACCGAGACCCGGATCCCGAGTTGGGCGGGATGAGACTCGCGCCACCGGCGCATCTGCTCGCATGCCTCCTCGATCACCCAGGCGCCCAGCGAGACGATCAGCTCACTCTCCTCCGCGACGGGGATGAACTCGGCGGGGGCGAGCAGGCCTCGCGTCGGATGCTCCCAGCGCACGAGCGCCTCGACCGCCACCAGGGCGCCGTCGGAGACCGTGACCACCGGCTGGTAGAGCAGCCGCAGCTCGTCGTTGGCGAGCGCCGCCCGCAGATCGCTCTCCAGCGCCACCCGGTTGAGCAGGCGAGCGCGCATCGGCTCGTCGAAGATCTCGTAACGGTCGCGACCGCGCTCCTTGGCCCGGGCCAGGGCCACGTCGGCGTCACGCAGGAGCTCGTCGGCGTCGGTAGGGCCGGCCTCGCCCCCCGCCGCGCAGGCGATCCCGATGCTCGCGGTGAGCTGCACCTGCTGGCCGTCGACGAAGAACGGGGCGCGCAGGGCGTCATGGATCTGTTGGGCGACCGTGACCGCGTCGTGCTCGTTGGCGAGGTCCTCACAGAGCACGATGAACTCGTCGCCACCCGGGCGCGCCAACGTGCAGTTGCGACGGTTGTTCTCCTCCAGGGCCAGGATCGTGCTCAGCCGCTGCGAGAGCAGGACCAGGAGCTTGTCCCCGCGCCGGTGATCGAGCGAGTCGTTGGTGAGCTTGAAGTGATCGACGTCGACGAACAGCGCGGCTACGAAGCCGACCCTGTGGCGGGCGCGCTCGAGCGCGTGATCGGCGCGCTCGCGCAGCAGGCTGCGGTTGGCCAGGCCGGTGAGGGGGTCGTGCAGCGACCGGTGGGCGAGCTCGCTTTCGGCGCGCTTGCGCTGGCGCATCTCCTGCTCGCTGAGTCGCCGCTGGCAGCGTTCCGCCTCCGTGGCCCGGGCGACGCGGACGCTGAGTCCAAGTAGGCGCGCCAAGCCCTCCAGGGTGGCCAGCTCCTGCTCGTTGAACGGGGCCCCATGACGCCGGGCGACCAGAAGCCGGCCCGGGACGCTCTCGCCGAGTGACGCGGAGGCGAGCTCGATCTCGCCGATGGGCGACAGCAGGGCATGGGCCGGGCCGCGCTCCGCGGCGGCGACCAACTCCCGGACCCAACCCTCGGACAGGGGTGGACCGGCGATCGCGTTGGCGGCGCCTTCACAGACCACCACGGCCAACTCGGCGGCCACGGCGGCCACGGCGGCATCGACGATCAGGTCAGAGGATTCCTCGGCACCCAGCCCGTTGAGCCGGGTCATGAGCGCCACGAGCGACGGCTCGGACAGGCTCAGGGCCGGGTTCTCGCGGGTGTCGGCGGACGTGGTCACAGGTGGGTTGGCTTACTGACCGCGCCGTCCTCGCCGGACAGGCGCCTGTCCGTTATCGGCACGGATGGACGTGGAACTGAGGTTTTTGTGGCCGGAATATCGGATTCGGTAGCGTGCTGGCCACGATGCGCAGGATCCGTGATCTCGCCGGACCGTTTTTCGTCTTCGCCGGCGTCATGCACTTCGTGACCCCGAAGACCTACCAACAGATCATGCCCCCCTACATCCCGGCGCCCGAAGCGATGGTCTATGTCAGCGGCGTCGCCGAGATAGCGGGCGGCGCGGGCCTGATGGCCTCGACCGACCGGGCGCGGCGGCTCGCTGGGTGGTGGCTGATCGCGACCCTGGTCGCGGTTTTCCCCGCCAATCTGCACATGGCGCTCAATCCCGAGGACTACCCCAAGGTGCCCGGCGGCCGGCCGAGCCTGTGGGCGCGGCTGCCGTTTCAGGGCGTGTTCGTCGCCTGGGTGCTGGGTGCGATGAGGCACTAGTGGAGGCCCACTAGTGCTCGGTCAGCGCATTCGGCGCCGCGAAGATCCCCGCTTTTTGACCGGTAACGGCCAGTACGTCGATGACCTCAAGCTGCTCGGCGCCCGGCACGCGACCTTCGTGCGCTCGGACTGGGCGCACGCCCAGATCCTCGGTATCGAGACCGCCGATGCGCGCGGCCTCCCTGGGGTCGAAGTCTTCACCGCCGCCGACGTGGAGCTGGGGCGCGTCGGCATCCCCTTTCCGGTCCCGGTAGACGAGCGCGTCACCCGGCCCTACCTGGCCATTGACCGCGTCCGCTACGTCGGCGAGATCGTCGCCGTCGTTCTCAGCGACACCCGAGAGCAGGGCGTCGACGCGGCCGAGCTGGTGGCGGTCGACTACGAGCCGCTGACCGTCGTCACCGACCCACGCGAGGCGCTGCGGGACGAAGTTCTGCTGTTCGAGGACGTCGGCACAAACGTCTGCCTGCACCAGGCCCCCGAGCATCCCGACCCTGACCTGTTTGCCGATTGTGAGGTCACGATCACCGGCGTCACCGCCAGCCAACGCCTGGCCGTGTCTCCGATCGAGCCCCGAGCCAGCGCCGCCCAGCCTGAGCCGGACGGGACGCTGACGGTCTGGAGCTCAACCCAGACGCCGCATCAGGACCGGGCCGGGATCGCGGAGGCACTGCGCATCGACCCTGAACAGGTGCGGCTGATCGCCCCGGACGTCGGCGGCGGCTTCGGCGGCAAG
>JBOGYN010000449.1:0-4321 GCA_050696855.1 Solirubrobacteraceae bacterium
TCGGTTCGAGAGGGGAGCCCATCCGTGGGCACCCCTCCGCAGAAGTGATCACAAGACTCCGTCGGCGTCGCTGCGAACGGCGCCCCCAACGTCGGCGAGCTCCGTCTCCTCCTCGCAGTCCATGTGGTCGTCGAGGTCCTCATCCTGCAGCCCGTCGACGTCGAACTCGTCGCCATCTGTCGGAGCCGCCACCGGCTCGGCGACCGCGGCAGTGCGGTCGATGGTCGTACGACGGCTGCTCGCCTTCTCGTGCTCAGAGTGGGCCTTGGCGACTGCCTTCTCGACCTGCTTGAGCGTCGCCGGCAGGTACGGCCCGGCGAGCTTGGCCAGCGCCTTGCGGGCATGGTCCTTGTGCGAGCTCCACCGCATCGGCGAATGCTGCTGGCTCTGCGGCACCACCAGCCGGCTCGCGTACTGCTCGGCGGCGATCACAACGAGCGCGCGACCGTACACCTCGCCGGCGGTCTTAGCGCCGTCGATGAACTTCCACATCCACGCAATGGGCTTCTCGGGCTTGCGCGGGTCGCCGTAGTCGATCCGCAGCGCACCGCGGCTGCCGTCCTTGCGTGTCTTGGTGACGTCGGTGCGGAACTCCTCGGTTACGAGTCGCACCCCGCGCGCGGCGAGCTCGGCGACGCGGTCGCCGGTCTGCGTGTACGGGCTCTGGTCGTAGTCCGCACCCAACAGCGCGTATGTAAAGAACCTCGCCACGGCCATGTCTGCCGGGTCGACCGTCGCCAGGCCGTTCATCAGTCCCCAGCCGAGATCGAGGTTCGCGCCGTGCGCCTGCTCCGCGATCGCGCGCAGCTCGCGCCCCCGCTCCCGCCGTGCTTCGGCCTCCGGATCGACCGGCCGGCCGGACGCCTTGGCGGCCTTGCGCTGCTGTGCGACCTCGGCCACCCTGATTCGCAGGTCCTCGACGGTCCGCTTGATCGCCTCCTTGGACAGCTCTCGGTACAGCGACCGGTCGACGATGATCGGCCTCGCGTTCTCGAACTCGACGAGCACTCCGGCAGCGCGGGCTTGGTCGGCGTCGCTCTCGGTGAACCGCACCGCTGGCGCGCCGTATGCGTAACGGTCAAGCTGCTTGTGCAGCGTGGCGGCTTCGTCGAGCATTGCCTCGCTTTTCTTACCCAGTCGCAGATCAGCGATCTCGTGGCCGTCGAGCTGGGTCAGATGGGCTGCGAACACCTTGCTCGAGCCGCTGCGAAGTGCGGAGTCGATCACCCATCCCGGCTCGCGTGCGAGGCGCTCGGCCGCCCACTCGTTGCCGTCCCCCAGGTAGCCGATCACGGCTTCGAGCAGCTCCGGGCTGACCTGGCCGATGCTGCGCAGCTGCTCGACCGCGGAGAGCGGGATCACCCCTTGGCCAGTCAACTGCTGCGCCTGCTCGGGCAGCTCGAGCAGCCTCACGCGTGCAGTGACGCGCTGCTTGGGCCAGCCGAGCGCCTGCGCGGCGCCATCCTCGCTCAGTCCGCGGTCGAGCATTGCGCGCACGGCGATGGCCTCCTCGTAGGGGTTCAGTGCTGAGCGGACGACATTCTCAGCAGCCCGCTCCGCCGCCTCGCTCTCGCCGTCTGGGCGAACCTCCGCGCGGATCTCGGTGTGGCCGAGCTGCGCGAGCGCGGCGTAACGCTTGTGGCCGGCGATCAGCACGTACCCGCCGTTCTGGTTGTCGGGCCGGACGCTGACTGGCGTCAGCTGGCCGAGCAGGGCGATCGACTGGGCGAGCGCGTCGACCTCCTCGGCGAGGATCTCCTGCCGGACGTTCTGGTCGTGGCGGATCTCGCTCAGCGCGATCATCTGAACGCCAGCGACCGACCGGGTGGTGGTGGCCATCAGGCCCTCCTTGGGTTGGTCGACCTCCGCCGAGTGCGGGGGTCGGATTCCCCGACCTCCCGCGGCCGCCAGGCCGCGATAATTGGGAGGGGTTCGGCCCACGCTCTACGGATCGCTGTTGCCCGCCTCGCACTGCCTCATCCCGCAGTCGCCAGGGCGCCATTCCCACTTCGCTGTCGAAGCGCTGCTCGCAAACGGCCCCAGGCAATCGGTCCCTGGCCGAGTAGCGACGCGTCGCTCGCGCGCTGGCGCACAGGCAGGCGCGCCCGAGCCGCGTGCTGGGAGGACCGGAGTGCTTCGATCTGGGCGCGCAGCTTGGGCATGCTGGAGAGGAGGCGCGCGGCTGACCTGCGCGCTCTGGGCAACTGCGGGGAACGTCACCGCTGTCCCATCTGGGTCGAGTTTGCGCAGCGCCGTGCGCACGCGCTGCTCAGCGTCGTCAGGAACTGTGCAGGCTTGAGCTATTGCTCATGGACAGCGGCACGCCCTGGGCCTACGCTCGCCCGATGCGACGCTCGACGGACCCGCTGTTCGCGGTGACTGACGCCGACCGTTCCCGCCTTCGGCCCGCTGAGCGGCGCGCGCTGGCCGTCGTGTGCGTCTGTCCCGGCGTCACGGTCGACGAGCTGCGTCAACGGCTGGGCGTCGGCCGGGCGCGGGTCTGGCAGATGCTGGACCGGCTCGAGTCGATGGGCGTCGTGTGTCGCGACGGCGGGCCGCCCCGACGCCTGGGCCGCCACCGCCGGCCTCCGTCGCCCACCGAGCTGCGACGCGCCGTTGGGCCCGTGCTACCGCTTGCGCTGCGCACCATCCTGGCGCTCGAACACCTGGTGACGGGGCCGTGTTCGGCGACCGAGCTGAGCCGCGCCCTTGCCATCAGCCGCCACTCGGCGCGCGACCTGCTGGCACGCCTGGAGCTCGATGGCTATCTCGTCCGTGTCGACAGTCCGCGGGGTGCTGCGCGCTTTGGGCTCACCCCTCGTACGCGCGCGCTCAGCCGACGGCTCCTGCTCGCCCCCTCAGAACACATGCCGTCGTGAGCACGCCCGTTCGCTCCTACCAGGCCGCGAACACCATCAACGTGCTCGAGCATCTCACGGCAGCACCCCGCTCGGTGCCCGAGCTCGCAGACCTCGTCGGGGTCCACGTCCGGACCGTGCGTCGCATCGTCGGCCTATTGGCCGCCGCCGAGTATGTCGAGCGCGTCCCCGACGATCCGAAGCGCAAGCGCTACCGGGTCGCCGCTCGCGCACGGCGCTTGGGCCATCGCCTGGCGACGGCCAACCACCAGGCCTGAGCCGTCAGCGAGGTCGACGGCGGGCGGCACCGTGACCCGCCGATTGTGGCGCGCCTTCGGGGTGCCGCCGGGCTCTGACGGCCGGTCTCAAGCCGGCGGGAACGCCGCGGCCAGAGTCTCCGCGAGCCACGCGACCTCGTCGACGGTGAGCGGTCCGGCGCGTTTGACGAGCTTGGCGATGTGGGCGGGGTCGTCGACGGTGATCAGTCCGTCCCGCGCGCGGCTGTAGTGAAGCCACTCGCGGCGCATGAACGGGAAGCACAAAGCTCCGAACACCGAGACATCACCAGCGTCGTTGTCCACGAGTACCCTGGCGACGCGTTCCATTTGGCGCTGTAGCGAGTCGAGTTGGCTGGTCCGGTCGCGCCCGTTGACGAGCAGCTGGTCGCGCCGGTTGATGATGCCGACCGTCGCGAGCTGGACGCGACCGCGGCTGCTCTTGGAGTCGATCACGGTCACTCCGGCAAGGCTGATGGCGATGTGGTCGATGTTCGCCCGCCCGCGGCCGGGGGCGCGCCGGTCGTGCATCAGGACGACGTCGCTGCGGTGAAGGCGCCATTCGAGCGCGCGGGCGGTCGCTGCTTCGCCCTCGGCGCCCTGGCGCCAGGCGTCGACGTTTCGTGGTTCGCCGGCCAGCGACGCGACGAGTGAGCCGACCGGTCCGTATCTGGCTCGGACGCGTTGGCGCCGCGCTTGTTGGCGGCGCGCGTACTCGCGCTGGGCGCTTGAGCCCGCTGCGCTGTCAGAGTTGTCGTGGATCTGGCTCATGGCTGTCGTCATTGACGGTAGCTCTGGGTCCGGCGGATCACGCCGACTTCCCGGGGCCTGTTCGCTGGGCTATTGGCGTCCCATCTGGCGACCGTGTGCTCGGCAGGGTCTCCTCGGGGTACACCGGAACCTCGCAGCGGGTGCGTGGGCCGGCCGGGTCGATCCGCTCAGGCTCCGCTTGAGGCAGGTGAACCGGCAGGATGCTCGCGCGGATGGGCTCGCCGGCGATTGGCGTGTAGATCACCGCTTCGCCTCGGTTGAGCGAGCCGAACGTGTCCGAAGAGATGCGGAACTCGCGCACGCGTCGGGCGCTACCGCGCCCCGTATGCGTGTGTCCGTGCGCACCCGTCTGGCTGGTCATCTGCCATAGCGACCGGGTCCCCATCAGTTTCGCGAGCCAGTCACGTGACTCTGGGC
>JBOGYN010000450.1:0-4426 GCA_050696855.1 Solirubrobacteraceae bacterium
GTCCAAGCCGGCGCTCGCGCAAATGCTCAAGAGCGGCCACCGTGATCAGGTTTCCCGGCGCTTCTGGACCCCGTGGCGGGGTGGCACTCGGCAACTGACGGGCCGTCGCTCTGGCTGTTCGTCGACGGGCCAACGCCCGGTGGCGGCGTCTGGGAGCGCTGGCTCCCGGTCAAACGGACCCAGGTGTGAGGCTTGTTGCACCCTGATCGGGCGTATTACCGGCGGCTCGGAGGGGACACCCCCACCAGGCGGCGTCGATGGCCGCCAGGGATGCGCCGGTTGGGGTTCGGCGATTGCGAGTGACGGTGAGCTTTGGGATAGTGGCTGGCGTGAACCATGCTCGCGGTTTCACCTGCGATGGTCGGCTTTGATGAGCGTCGCGTTCCTGATCACATCGCTGATCATCGTCGTCACGCCCGGAGTCGGTGCGCTGCTCACGATCTCCACGGCGCTGAGCCGTGGAGCTCGCCCCGGTCTGGTCGCGGCCTTCGGGTGCACGCTGGGGATCCTGCCGCACCTGACTGCCGCGATCACCGGCACCGCGGCATTGCTCCGCGCCAGCGGGGTCGCTTTTGAGGCGGTGAAATTCGCCGGTGTCCTCTATCTGCTCTACATGGCCTGGGGGACGTGGCGAGATGACAGCCCGCTCGTCGTCAGCGAGGGCGCATCGCCCGCTTCAGCGCCGCGGATCGTTCTCTCGGCCGTGCTGGCGAACCTGCTCAATCCGAAGCTCACGATCTTCTTCTTCGCGTTTTTGCCCCAGTTCGTGCCCCGGCACGGCCATCACCAGCTCGGGCGCATGATCGCGCTCAGCTCCGTCTTCATGGTTATGACGTTCGTCGTGTTCGCGCTCTACGGGCTGTTTGCCGCCCTGGTCCGCGAGCATGTAATCGCGCGCCCGCGGATCGTCAGGCGCATGCGTCAGGTGTTCGCGGCCTCGTTCGTCGCCCTCAGAGCCAAGCTGGCTGTGACTGGTCGGTCCTGAGGGGAGCCGGCCGGCGCTTCACGCGGCCCTGGGGCGTCGGTCATCCCTGACGAATGAGCCTCATCGCTGCACGCATCGACGAGACCGCACACCGCGCCGAGCCACGTCAGCGGCGTTCGCTGCGAACGAGTCCGCCATTGGGGGTCCACCGCTCGATGACGAGGTGGTTCGCGGGCGTGCCGATACGGGTCAGCACGACATCGGCAATGTCAATTCGGAACCGATCGGACGACTGCTCTGCTGCGGCGGCGAGCTGGACCGCATCTCCTGAGAGCTTTGCCTCACCGCACCATGCGCTGGGATTTCCCTCCGGAGGATCGACGCCTTGGCTGTGGATCGCGACACGAGAATCGCGGCGCAGATCCTCCGCGCGGAGGGTACCCGCCATCATCCCCAGGCAGAGTTCTCCGTCGTCGAAATCGACCTCGGGTCCGCTGATGCGCGGCGACCCGTCGCTGCGCAGCGTCGCCATAGTGTGGTGCTTCCGGGCAGCGAACAGCGCCTCCACCCGCTCGCCGAACTCCGGGACGGAATCGACGAACTCCTGCCAGCTGGCCATACGAACCATTATCGACTGCGCTGGCTCCGCCCGCTGGTCGATCCCTGTCCTGATCCGGATCAGCTGGAAACCGGACCACACGCCCGCTCTCTCAAATTGGGCTGTGCTCTGACGACCCATCTGGTGTGCTGCTCCGGAACGATCTCAGCAATCAAGGTCCGCGCGAATCTCGCTTCGGGTTGTCAGTCTCGGCGGGCGCTCTGCTCTTCGCGGCGACACGGTTGATGCACTCATGGAGGATCTACGGACCCTGTTCGAGCGACCCGCCTGTTATCAGCACCTCGCGCGCGTGCCGGCATGCGTCCTGGTCACGATATGGGCCCGGACGCTGGCCGTGGATCACGTCCGCTGCGTACGCCGCCATCAAAAGAGCGACAGTCCGCTCCGGATCCCCGAACGGCTGCCGTTGCAGACGCTGGGCGAGAAAGATCTCGCTGGCCGTCGCGGCCGCCACAACCTCGCCGCACAGCTTGACCCGCTGAACCCTCATGCTTGACAGAGGCGTCAACAGTCCCTGTTTCACCCCCTTCATGCAAGCGTCGGTCAGGCCACTCGGCCGCGTTGCCGGAATTCGCCGGCGCTGCCCTCAGGATGGGGGCTCGGGCTCTGGGATTCTTCCGTCCCAGATCGTCTCAGCAATGACCTCGGATTGCAGCGGGCGGGGGCTGCCGGTGTAGCCCTGCTCGACGAAACGATCGAAGTCTGAGCGCTTGACGCGCACGCGCCGGCCGACTCGAACCGCAGGAAGCTCACCCGCGTCGATCCAGTTGCGCACGGTCTGCTGGTTTAGCTTCAGCACATTTGCGATCTCGGCGACCGTCAGGAACTCCTCAAATCCCGCGGACATCGCTCAAGCCTATTCACGCCGGGGCAGCCGAAGCGACGTCCTCCCGCCGCTGGGGGGACGAGAGCCTGCGTCTAGCGTCTGAGCTTGGGCCCACGACCACGCCGATCGTAATCCGACGGCCCTGGTGGATCCGGCCCTCGCCTAGCCGGCGGCTCGATCGTGCTCGGCGTCGCCGGGTCTACTCCTAGCCGCTCGGTGGCCGCATTCTGCGCGGCCAGGAGCGCACGCAACTCCGGCAGCGCTTCGCGATCCTTGTCGCGGTCCGCGACCTCCTTTGAGCGGAGAATGTCCTGAAGGGCAGCGACGATTACGGTGGCCCCTCCGACGTGGACCATCACCGCACGCTGATTGAGTTCGCGGTACCCGAGCGGCTTACCGCGCTCGCCGCCCGGGATTGCGATCACTACGTCCACGTCTCCGGCGCGGGTGCGCCAGTGGGTGACGCTCGTTTGCAGTAGCAGCTCAGGGCTCGGGGGTACGTGCACATCGCCCAGCTCGGGCGCCAGTCGCAGCTCAGCGTCGAGATCCTCAAGCGCCCCGCCAGCCGCTCGAGGTTCTCTGCGTCCCAGGCTGGGCACACGTCGACATCCTTGGTCTGGCGTGTCGCTCCGTGCAGCTGAGCTCCGAACCCGCCGACGATCAGGAACTGCACGCGGCGACGCTCGAAGGCGGCGAGGAGCTCCTCGGAGCGAAGCTCAGGCGGCGGGTTGGGATCTCTCACCGCGACGGAAGACCAGCTGCTTGCCAGTCTCCTTCTCGATCCGTCGGACCAGCGCAAGGACCTGCTCGTCGCTCATGGGCTCCCAGTCCAGATCTCGCATCGGCTCGTCGTAGGGATCGGCGCAATGGGCGTTTGTCCACGCGTCAAGCTCCGCAAGGCTCCGACTCAGATGGATCTCATCGCGCGTCATCGTCCTCCCAGAATAATCCGCACTCAGCCCACCGGACGAGAATCCGGGAGCAGCCTCCCAACGCGGTGTGCGACCCGCGGACACCATCGGAGCGCCCTGAGCTCACCCTCCTCCGCTTGGGTCCAATTGTGTGCCCCCTGTTCCCGGTCACTCCCTCATCGTCGCCGGTGATGGTGGGAATGGCGGCTGCGTGGTGGTGGTGGTGGGTGGCCGCCGACCAGCACGTAGCGGCGCGCGCTGTGCGAGGGAGCGAATGGATAGTCGCCGGTTGGTAGCGAGGCGATCTGAAACCAGAACGTCTCGTACACCGATGGGACGCCGGCACCGAACCTGTAGCTCGTGGTAAAGAGACCGTTTCCTGCGACGTGCTCGTGGACGCCGTAGGTCAAGGCGTGCGACCGTTGCCCGATCCGCAGGCGCGCCAGCGCCCCTCCTGGGGGTAGGTAGCCGCCCTCGAGCTGGCCGACGATCCGAACGGTGCCGCCCCACGGCACGCGGCGCGTGACGCTTATCAGTCGGACCTTGGCGGGCACGATCACCCGCACCTGTGAGGAGAAGTTTGCCTCGGTCGCCGCGCCGCCCGGATAGGCCGCGATCACCAGCCGCGACGGGCCTGCTGGCAGTCGCGCGCTCCAGCTCCCGTCCGGCGCCGTCACCGCCGAGACGACGGGCGTGAACTGGCCCAGACCGTTGTCCGGAGCGCTCAGAACCTGCACGGTCTGGCCGCCGAGCGCGGTAAGTGAAGTGGTTCCCAGCCACCCATTAACGGTCGCGCCATGTCCGTAGGGCACGCGCAGCGACGTCTTTGAGACCACGTGCGGCGGTACCACGACCCGGACGACCCTCGTGCGCTTGACGAGCTTGTGCTTGCCGTGCCGGCGGACCTTGACCACGACGATGATCCGCTCGCGCCGGGTCCGTGCGTGACAGCGCGTCACCGACTCGAGCCTGGTGTGCGCGCGGCGGTGAACGAGGACCCGCTTGTGGTGCTCGCGGACCGTTACCCAGTGGGCGGGTGTCCGCACGCGCTCGCGTATCCGATGGCAGCGCAGCTTGTCCACGATCTTTGAGAAGCTGATCGCGGTGACCGTCGGCACCCCGATCTTCATCGAGAACAACTCAGA
>JBOGYN010000451.1:0-8966 GCA_050696855.1 Solirubrobacteraceae bacterium
CCCGACCCCTGGGCGCCCGCCAGGGCGCCATCATTGGGAGGGTAGCGGCCCCGCACCCGGCAGCCTTACCAGCCCGGTCCCAAGCTCGCGCAGGCGAATCTCGACCGCTCGCGTCGATGGAGCACCACCCGCGGCCTCCTCAGCCGCGGTGAGTAGCCGGGCCGCCATTCCGCCTGCGGACTACGCCGCGGTCGGTCGGGGCCACCGCCGGACCTGCGGCACGAGTGACTGTGGTCTGTCAGCCGGGCTGGGCGCGCAGCGCTACGGCGTCTGCTTCGGCGACTACTGTGGCCAGCTGTCGAGAGACGGTGGCGAGCTCACCGAAGGCGCGAGCGACCGCCGGCAGGCTGATCCCCTCAAGCGACTTGCCGAGATCCTCCCACGCGGCGTCGAACCTGGACCACAGCTCAGTCGGGCCGCGGCGGCCGCTGTCGGGTCGCAGCTCGGGCGGCGGGAGGCGGCGGGCGGGGGGCATCGGCTCCCAGCCCAGACCTTCCTGGGCCGCGTAGTCGCCCGCGATCTGCTGAGACTCGCAGGCGTCAGCGAAATCTCTGAGGCGCCTAGGGAAATGGTCGTCCGGTGGGGCTAGTCGGTGCTGGCGCAGCGCCGCTCGCCACGTGTGGTCGGCGGCGTTCATGTTGTTTATCGCGCGTTCAACGCTCACGGCTCATCGCTCCGGCGCAGCTGCGCGCTCAACGGCTCGTCCTCCAGCCGAGCCTCCGCTGCGACGCCGGGCGCGCGGACTGGAATGCCCAGGCCCTCAGCGAAGGCAAGGAAGTCGGGGAGGCGGATGCGGTACTCCCGGCCGCCGGTCACCTGGATCGCCGGGAGCTTGCCCGTGCGGATCCAGTGGCGCACCGTGCCTTCGCTGTAGCGCAGCGTTTCGGCGACCTCGCCGACAGTCATTAACTCCTCAAACGTGGTCCGTTCAGCCATAAAGTCCCGGTCTCAGATGTCGCAAGGCGATGTGCACGTTATCCGACGTCATTGATGCTAACGTATTCCGCGGATCCATGAGTGATGATTCGGGGAGGAGAAGCCGATCGCGCGAGCCGCCGAAGCTCGCTCCGGTTCGGCGCCTTCATGACGAGACCGAACGGTCCAGCGCGACGGCCACCGAGGACTGGTACGAGACTGAGCGACTGACCGGACACATCACCGGCGGTGCGAGCGCCGCTCCGCCGATCGATCAGCCAGCGCGTGCACAAGACGAGCAGCCCGTCCTTGACTGGCGTCACGCGGGCGAGGAGCCACCGCCGACCCTGCGTTCGCGACTGGGCCGGATTCTCCCACCCGGCAGCTACCGTCATCGTCGGGGTACATCCGCGGCGGATCGCGGCACCGCCGATGTTCCGGTGCTAGCCCGAGAGCGCGGGCCCGAGACCGCCGCACCCGCGCCTTCGAGCCCAGCCGTTCCGCCCGCGGCCGAGCAAGAACAAGAGGAAGCCGTGATCGGGTGCATCCAGGTCGCCCCACCCAGCGGTCCGCGCATCGGTTTGCGGGGTCATGCCAACCCGGCGCCACACCGAACGCGGTGGCCTTTCGTCCGACGGGCGAGCCGACACAGACTTCATCCTCAACTGCGGATCGGACTAATTGCAGGGGTCGTTGCCCTGAGCGTCGCCGCGGTGTCCGTTATGGGCGCCACGTTCCTTGAGAGCAAGACCGCTAGCCCGCGCAAAGCCGATGTCGTCCCCGCCGCAACGTCGGGGCCCTCTACCGCCTTGAGCCCGGCCGTCAAGTCCGTGATCGGCGCCTTGGGGAAGCTGCAGTATCAAGTAGGCAAGAGACGAGTGAGCCATCGTCCCCTGCGGTCTCGTCGGCATCCGCGCCGCAGGACGCGCGTCGGTTCGCGCTCGTCGCCACGCCAGCGGTCGGTGATCAACAGTGGAAGCGCACCGCGGACGGTCGCGCCGACGACCACGCCAAGCACGAGCTCGTACAGCGGCTCAAGCTCGTCACCCACCTCCGGTTCTCATTCCCCAAGCAGCGAGACCACGCCAGCCGCTCCGAGCAGCGTTCCGCAGCGACAGAACAACCAGCCAGCTTTTGGTCTCAACGGCTCCCTCGGCCCAGGGAGTTCACCTACCGGTTAAGGAGACGTCCGTCTGTGCCTCACCGAATCCTCAAGTATGCCCGCGCCAACGCGATCGCCACCCTCGCGTTCGTCTGCTCGGTGCTTGCGCTCGCCGGCAGCTCCTACGCAGCAATCAATATCCCTGACGGCAGCGTCGGCACGCGGCAGCTGCGCAACGGAGCGGTCACGAGCCGCAAGCTTGCCAAACATGCGGTCACGGCGGCGACTCTGGATCCGAAGTCGATCGCCGGCCACATCGCGGACTGGGTGCAAATCCGCGCCGACGGACATGTGACCGCATCGCGCCCTAAGGCGAGCGTGTCCATGCGCGACCCCACACGAGGGTTGTTTCAGGTGTCGTGGAACCGATCGATCCCCTCAGGCTGCATTGCCATAGCCAATCCAACGAATGTCCCCACAGTGCTCGGTTCTGCGAGTGCTTCCGTGTTGGGACTGGGTGGACAGAACATCGCCCACAGCTTGCTGGTCTCCACTTTTGACGCCAGCGGCAACAACGTGCCCGAGAACGTCAACGTCGTTGTCATCTGCCCCTGATCAGAAGCCTACGATGCGCTCAGCGATCACCACACGTCGCCGATCCCGACTCGCGGCCCTTCTGCTGGCGGCGATGGCGTTCTTGGTGTACTGCTCGCCCTCGTTTGCCGACGAGACCGTTCAGGTCTGCGGCTCCTACGCCAATAACGTCTTCAGCTCCGGTTCGGGTCCCGGGATCACCGCAACCGGCCGATGCCCGACACCGTCGTATAACGGCGGCGGGTTCGGACTGTTCAACAGCGCGACGACGACCAGAGGTCAGACGGGACGGTGGCAGACGACGACGCCCGCAGGCCTCGAGCTGGTTGGCGCCACGGCCAGCCAACTCGTGTCCTATGGGGTCAACGATGGCCAGGACTATGGCGGCGGGTTCTACTGGGCCGGCGGTGGGACAGGAACCAATGACCAGACGCCGAGCAGCCTCGGAATGCTGTTTGCGCCTTCGAGCTATTTCGGGATGCAGCTCGTCTGCGGCAAAGGCACCTGCAAGGCTCCCGCGGGACTGACCGTCGGCGCGTTCTCGCTCTACGTCCGCGAGACCGTCGGCCCGAGCTTCGCCGCGCCCACCGGGCTCTGGCAAACCTCGGGCTGGATTAGGGGCACATGGCCAGTCTTCGTGTGGGGCAATTCACCGTCCGGATTGTGCTCGCTGTCAGCCAGTCTCGACGGACAGCTGATCAATACAACTACCTCGCCTCAGGACGTCTCGAGCTGGCATCAATGCGCGGCACCACCTATCAATCAACCGTTGGACACCAGCCGCTACCGCCAAGGAGCGGTGCCGCTCACGCTGAGCACCGGCGATGCCGCGGGAGTCCCGGCCAGTCTCACCAAGACGGTCTACATCGATAACTCAGCACCAGCGGTATCGATGAGCGGACCGACCGACGCGCCCACCACCGCCGGCACGCAATACGTGACGGCGACAGCGACCGATCCGCTATCAGGCATCGCCGGCTTGTCCTGCTTGGTAGACGGAGCTCCATCCCAGTGGTTTTCGGGCGCGAGCGCAAGCGTGCCAGTCAGTGGTGTTGGCCAGCACTCGGTTCACTGCTCAGCGGCGAACAACGCCGTTGACCCGGCCGGAAACCATGGGTGGTCAGCCCCTTCGTCGTGGTCTGTGAAGATCGGCTATCCGACGATCGCTGCGATCGGATTCTCGAAGATCGTCGATGGGCTGCGCTGCCGGCGCGTGCGCGAGCACGTCACGATCCCCGCCCGCTGGCTGACTGTTCGTCGTCACCACAGGCTGGTGAAGGTGCGCGAGCGCGCGCACCGCAAGCTCGTCAAGGTGACGCGCTGCCATCCCAGAACGGCTCGCCGGCGGATACTCGTGTGGAAGACCGTTCATCGACACGGCAGGCTGGTCCGGGTCAAGCACGCCAAGATCATCACCGTGCCGCTCGTACCGCGCGTCGTCATGCGGACCGCTCGCCGGGTGGCGTTCGGTCACGGGACGGCAGTGAGCGGGTGGCTGGGCCAATCGGACGGGACCGCGCTGTCCGGGCAGACCGTGCGGGTGCTGAGCGCTCCGGACAACGGGCTCGGGCGCTTCGCGCAGGTCGCTGTCACAACTACGGCCACAAACGGGAGCTGGACTACGACTATTCCCCGCGGCCCGTCACAGCTGGTGCAGGCCAACTACGACGGCACCGCGACGACCGAGGCATCGGTCTCAACGCAGGTGCACGTCATCGTGCCGGCCAAAGTGAAGCTTCTTAGCGTCTTGCCCCGCCGCGTGGCGTGGGGCCAGACGGTGCGGATCACGGGACAGCTGCTCGGCGGCTATCTGCCCGGCGGCGGGGCGCTGGTTCGCTTGCGCATCGGCACCGGTCACCGCTACAGCACCTACGGGGTGGAGGAGCACGTCACCGGACACGGCCGCTTCAGCACCACATATACGTTCGGCGCCGGCCTTCCTGGCGCGTACCGCTCGTTCTGGTTCCAGGCAGCGACGCTGCCCATGGGCGACTATCCCTACGCTCCCGCAGCCTCCGGACGCAGATCCGTTCTCGTCGGCGGACATCCCCAAACCGCCGCCACGCGAAGACGGCACGGGCCGCCGCGACATAAGCGCCATCCCACCAAGCACCGCCGCCCGAAACGATGATCGCCCGGCTTCGAGGTGAGCATGACGCGCACTGGGGCCGCTGGCGCCCCAGTGCAAGCCGCGAGGACGCTGCTACATCGTCCGCACAGAGGCCCGAGCCCAGCACAGACGGGACCTCCCCGTCGATGGCCGCCGATCAACGCGCCCGGCCACGCCAGCACTCGGTTCTCCGCTGGTCTGTGTTGGGTACGCTGGCCATCATCGCCGGCTGCCTAGCGGCGAGCTGGTCGATAGCAAAGCTCTCCTCGGGTCCCGCACAGCCGGGGCTGCCGGGGACGCCGCGGGCGTGGCTAGATGCGTATGAGGCCGCGGCAATCGACAATCCGCAGCAGGTCTGCACACAGTTGTTCGCGCCGCAGCTCGCCCAGACTTACGGCAACGCCATACACGGCAGCTGCGACAGCTACTTCCAGCGAATCACCAGCTTCTCGGTCAGCGTGCGGCGAGTGCTCCAGGACGGCGACACCGCGGTTCTCGAGCTTCGCCAAACGATCCGCCCGGAAAACTGGGCGGTGGTGCTGGGCCGCCGCCGCGGCGGGTGGCAAGCGGTGGACCTGCTAACGGGTAGCCTGGCGCGCTGAGTGAACCTTCACCGCAACAGCACTCCGCTACCGAGCTATGAGGAATGCGAACCGACCCGCTCGAGCGCTTTGAAGGCGCTGTCGCCCGCCACGGTTACCGCCGCGCGATAGCCCAGATCCGCGAGAAGCTCGATCAGCCGCTGAGCATGCTCATAGACGCACCCGCGGGGCACTAGTGTCGGATCAAGGCGATCTCCGTCGTGATCGCTGGCCTGGACAGCCGGGCTGTGCCCAGGAGGTCCCAGCTGGAGATGGACTGCGTGCGTCGGCGATCCGGGACAGCCCACGAAGGTCGAGTGAAGCTCGAGGGCGAGCTCTGCCTGCGGAATGACGGTGTGGAGGGTGAGCACGTGCGCGCCTGCCCAGGTGCACGTTGTCTCGCTCACGACGAGGTCCCCGTCAAGCGCAATTCCGAGGTCGATGGCTGCGCGATCGGGCACGCTTTCACGGTAGCGCCTAGCGGGGTCAAAACTGAGTGCGCTGACGCTCGTGTGGTCTGTTGCTCAGGAGGACAAACGGGGTGCTGCAAACGTGGCCCGATCGGGCCAGCGGCGGCTCTGCGCCAGCCCGGCCAGAGAGACCGAGCGTGCCACGTGGCACACCTTAGTTCAGGTTCGGTTCTCGACGCCGTCAAGGAGGCTGGCGAGCTTCTCGGCTGCTGCTTGATCCAGAATCAATTGGTAGCCGTGACGGTGGGGCCGGGCGCGGGCGTCGCAGCCTGTCGCCTTGGTGATCGCGTCCTCGAGCTTCGCGGCGGCCGCCTGGTGGTCGGGGTGCGGCTCTCGCGTTGGCTGCCGCAGAGTGTCTTGGCGCGCGATCGCAGATTCGAGGGCGCGGATCGACCAACCGGCGTCGGCTGCCTGTCGGGCGAGTAGGCGCCTTCGGTGGTGGTCGGGCTCGGTAAGCAGGGCTTTGCCGTGGCCCTTGGTCAGTTCACCGTTGTCGATCAGTTCGATCGTTTGGTCAGGTAGGTCAAGCAGGCGGACGGTGTGCGCGAGGTCGGTGCGGCTTCGCCCGAGCCCCTTAGCCAGCCGCGTGGCCGTGACGTTAAGATCGCCGAGCAGCGTGGCGATCGTCCTGGCCTCTTCGATGGGTGTGAGGTCCTCTCGGGCGACGTTCTCGATCAGCGCGAGCTCGAGCGAGCCGGCTGCGTCGAGGGTGTCGTTGATTAGCGCTGGGATCGTTGTCCTGCCGGCGAGCTGCGCGGCTCGCCATCGCCGTTCGCCAGCGACGAGCTCAAACCGGCCGGCAGAGAGCGGGCGAACGATGACCGGCTGTAGCACGCCACGCTCAGCGATCGAGTCCGTTAATGCGGCGAGAGCCGTCTCGTCGAAGCGCTTGCGCGGCTGGTCGGGGTTCGGGCAGATGTCTTGGACAGCGATCTGCGCGATGCGACCGTCGTTCAGGCCTGGCGGCGGGTGCGCCACGTGGCACGGTTCTTGGCCAGCGACGGGATCATCGATCGTCAGTGCCCGCCTCGGTGGGGCACTCATGGTGCGCTCAGCTCCTCCAGCAGCTCGGCGAGTTGCTGGTAGGCGACCGCGGGAGAACTGTCTCGCTCGCTCACGGCCAACGGCACCCTTCGCGCGGCGGCGCGGGCGATCAACGCCGATCGAGACGGAATCCGCGCCGCCGGAGTCAATCCCTCCGTCGCGAGCTGGTCTTCGGCGCTGCGACTACTGATCCGGTGTCGCTGCCATCGCGTGAGCACCGCGACGAGCTGCGGTCGAGGAACATCGAGACGCTCGGTCAGCCTGGCAATGGTCCGCCGCAGCTCCAGAATGCCGTGGAGGGATGCCTCGTCTTCGGCGCTGACCGGGGCGAGGACCTGGTCGGCGCAGACGAGCGCGTTGACAGTGAGAAGCCCGAGGTTCGGCGGCGTGTCGATGACAACGTGCTCGTAGGCGTCGAGCGTGGGCTGCAGCGCGTCGCGGAGAAACAGCTCGCGACCGAGCTCTCCGACGAGGCTCATCTCGACGCCGGCGAGCTCGCGCGCTGCCGGGATGACGTCAAGTCCGTGGACACCGGCGACGATCGCCTCGCCCACGCCCGCTCGTCCCGCCAGGACGTCGACGAGGTTGAGGGCGAGCGAGCGGATCTCGAGCCCGAGCTGGCGGGTGAGCGCGGACTGAGGATCGGTGTCGACAACCAGTACGCGCGCACCCTGCCGGGCGAGCAGCACGGCGATGTTCGCGGCCGTGGTCGTTTTCCCGACGCCTCCCTTTTGCTGTGCGATCACGATGAGCATCACGACACCTCCTGATGGTTGATCTCAAGCCCCCGCGCGGTCGCCGCGGGCCGTTCCTCGTTGCGTCCGAGCGCCACCCGCTCGGGCTCATCGGCCAGTCGCAACTCACGACCGACCCGCTGTGCGCACCCCGCCATCAACCGACCGAAGCGCCCGCGGACCCACGCGGCGGTCGGCGCGGGCGCGGCCACCACAAGCACCCCATCCCCATCGACCGCGATCAGCTCCAGAGGCTCGAGCCAGATCGCGAACATGCTCTCGCCGACAAGCTCGGTGAGCCCTAGCCGGATGCGCTCCCAGAGAGCACGGTCGTCTGCCGTCGGTAAGCCCAGGCCTCGCCGGACCTCGGCGAGGTCAACCCGGACCGCGCGCCGTCGCTTACGCCCGCGATCGGTGACGTAGTTCTGCTCGGTGATAATTGAGTCCGGCGGGCTCCCCCCGTCAGGGGGGCTGGGGGGATGTTCTGGGGTTCTGGGGTTCTGGGGTTCCTTTCCCGCGCGCACGTTGGCTGCCGGGGTTTTTGCCGGGGTTTCTGCCCCCCTTTTTGCCGGGGTTTCCGTCGGTGACAGCTCGAAAAGCGTCCGATCCTGACCGCCCTTTGACACTGAAACCCCGGTCACGGCTGGACGGTTCTGCGCCGAAACCGTCCGATCCTGGCCGCCCTTTGCAGGCGAAACCCCGGTCAGGACCGGACTCTTCCCGAGGACGACTGTCCGACCGTGACCGCCCTTTGCCGGCACAACCGAATCGGACTCGACCGTCGGCCTATCGGCGTCCGGCCGCCCGACGACGATGACCGTCAGGGGACGTGCGTTCGCGGGCGGCACGACGCGCCTAGGCGGCCGCCGTGGGCTGTCGTGTACGGCTAGGCGCGGATCGGGAACCAGCCAGACGTTCGTGTTCCCGCGGCCGCCAACGCCGGCGACGAGCACCAACTCGCTAGATTCGAGCAGCTCCATTCTCGCCCGCCTGTACGTCCGATCCGCGATCCCGGCCGCCACGCACAGTTGCTCGGTCGAGACGTCTCTGACCGCGCCGCCGGCGTCCGCGATCGCCGCCATCGTTGCCAGCAAGAGCCGAGCTGGGCCACGCGCAGCGCTGTAGCCAAGGACCGTCTCGAACAGCTCCGCGTTGATTTCGCCCTCCCACCACGGGCCCACATCGGCAAACCTCAACGAGAGCACGCTCGACCTACCCCGACCGGAAGCCCGCTGGTCAACGCCAACCAGACCGCGAGCCACCAGCCGCTCCCGTGCCTCCAAGTACCTGCTCCGCCGCAGCCCCGCACGCGCAGCAGCCGCCGAAGCGCCCGGCCAGACAAGGTTCCCACGATCGGCGAAGCTCGCCAGCGACAGCGCGACCAGCCGCTCGCCAGATGCCAAGTCTTCCCGTGCG
>JBOGYN010000452.1:0-3594 GCA_050696855.1 Solirubrobacteraceae bacterium
CGGGATCGCCGCAGGGACGCCCGGGGGACCCAGCGGGAGGTGCTCGAGAACGGCGGGAACCGCGGTGCGCTGCCAGACGTCATAGAACCGGCCGGGGTAGGCCAGCCGGTAGTTGGCCGGTGGCCGCGATGCCAGGTCAGCGTTGCCGATCACCAGGAGGCGAAAGCTCTGCACCACGGCCAAGGCCAGATCGTCTGGATCCCACGGAGCCCGGCCCCTGGGGGGGACCCTCCCCGGACGCGCCGAAGGCGGGCTGAGCGCCGGATCGGTGGGCGCAACGTGACGGAGGAAATAGGCAGCGAACTCGTCGGAGAGGTTAAAGAAGGCGGGCCCGTGACCCGTGAAGCGCTGCCCGATCTCTGACAGCTCGGCCAATCGGGCTCGGGGAGCCACGCTGGCGTCATGGATGGCCAGGCCGTTGGTCCACAGCACGCCGGCCGCGATCACGCCGGCCAGCCCCCACGCCTCGATCCGCCGGCCCGCATCCTGCAGCGCCGCTGGTCCCAGCATCGCCGTGGCCACCGCGGTGAGCGAGAAGATCATCATCACCTTGGCGTTGGCGTAGGGTGAGCCTCGGCTGAGTAGATAGGCGGCGGCGATGCCGTTGCCGCCCAGCAGCAAGAGCGGGGCGAGCCGGCGCCCGCGGATCGCCCAGATCGTCCCCAGCGCGGCGCTCGTGACCGCCACGCCGATCAACGCGTAGGTGACGCGGTAGTGGGCTACGACCGGGAGGCGGAAGTCGCCGACCGGCCAGATCCCGAACGTCTCCCATTTCGGCAGCTCATGGATCAGGTTTCCGAGGTCGCCCTTCTGCGTGAGCACCGCCGTGGCCACGTCCAGGAAGGTGGACGCCCGCTGGATGATCGGCGTGGCAATGGCCGCCAGCACCGCCACTGCAGCCGCGCCACTCACGGCCAACCGCCGAGGTGGCATTCGGCGCACCGTGTCGCGGGCGCGCCATCCGGCGACGACCACGAACACGGCCAGCGGCAGTGCAAGCCACGGGGCAATGGCCAGGTCAAGAAGATCCAGACCCGCGACCGCGACCACGGCCAGCGGGATCAGGCCGCGCAGTCGCACTCCCCCTCGCAGCATCACGCACACCAAGACCACGGTGAGCGTGATGATCCAGGTGGTGGCAACCTCCTTGATGCTCCCCTGGAGGTAGTAGGCGTACAACAATCCCGCCTGGGCGGCCACGCCGGCCGCGGTCGCCCGCAGAGGACGCGACTTGATCGTCGTCCGCAACAGCTCGTAGAGGCCGACCGCGCCGAGCGCCATCACGAGCGCCATGTAAGGCTGGAAGATCCAGGCCACGTCCTGACCGACCAGCGGGCGCACGACGCCGATCGGGAGGTCGGCTCCGGTCGGGTATGACGTCGACAGGTAGCTGTGGAGCAGCGCCTGGTAGGAGGACGGGGTGAGGCCGGTGATGTCGTGCCCGTGGTGCAGCAGCTGGTCGATGAGCGAGAAGTGGAAGACCCCGTCGTTGAGGACGAAGTAGCCGAGGAAGCTGGCGTCCCCGGAGAGCACGACCGGTGCCGCGCAGACTGCGAACACGGCGACGCCGGCGCCGATCATCCAGCCGTCCGGACGCCGCGCCCGCAGCCGCTGACAGCCCGTGGCATAGCCGGCCACGGCCACGATCAAGACGATGGGCAGCGTCCAGGGAGCCGTGGTCGGGTTGTCGGTGGTCACCGTGGCGATGACCATCACCGACGCGAGGCCGACCGAGACCAGGACTGCCCCTGGGAGCTCCCAGCCGCCCAGGCGCTGGACCGCCAGGCCGCAACCGAGCGAAACGGCGAGCATCACCAGCGGAAACAGCAGCCAGGAGACGACCATCAGGCTGAGGGGGCTCTGCGTCTACCCCGGGCGTTCTAGCGCCGGCGGCGCAGCCCGAGGATCGAGAGCAGGAACGACGAGAAGAAGATCTGAATTCCGACGATGATCAGCGTGGCGGCCAGCACGGCGAGGCGCTCCTCGGAGAGGACGCCGAATCCCCGCTGGATCCAGTCGATCACGATCACGGCGCCGACGATCAGCCCGGCGAGCAGGATCGCGCCTCCGAGCATGAGTCCGTGCTCGAGCCGATAGCGGGCGCGCATGCGGTCAAACCAGCGATCGCGCTCGCCCATGAAATATGTCCCGTAGGCGTGGGCGCAGATACCCAAGGCAACCACCTGCGTGCCGACGATGGCTAGCAGGGCCCCCCCGATCAGGGCATGGATGTTCCACTGACGGCCGAACACGCCGATCTGGGTGAGGACGATGCCCTCAACGAGAAAGCCGATCAGCGCCATCACCGCGCCTGGGAAGATGAACAGGTGGTTGGGAGAGTGGACGAGCAGGAAGCGCAGGTGGCGCCAGCCGTCCCGGAAGCTCGAGAGCTTGGACTCGCCTTCCCGGGGGTGATACTCGATCGGGAACTGGCGGATCTCGAGTTCCTCCTTGGCAGCCCGGATCACCATCTCAGACGCAAACTCCATCCCGGTGGTACGCAGGTCCAAGCGCGGCAGGAGGTCTCGGCGCAGGGCGCGCATACCGCAGTGCGCGTCGTCGACACCAGTGCGGAAGAGCAGGTTGAGAAACCCCGAGAGCAGGGGATTGCCGACATAGCGGTGAAGCCATGGCATCGCCCCGGGTTGAATGTTCTTCATCCGGTTGCCGATCACCATGTCGGCCCCGGAGTTGAGCTCAGCCAGGAAGCGGGGAATCTCCTCGAAGTCGTAGGTGAGATCGGCATCGACCATGAGGATGTAGCGGCCACGCGCGACCGCGAACCCAGCCAGGTAGGCGCTCCCGTAACCCCGCTCGGGTTCGTGGACGACGATCGCTCCGGCCTCGGCCGCCAGGCGGGGGCTGTCGTCGGCGGAGTCGTTGTCGGCGACGATGATCTCGCCGGCGATGGCGTGGGCCTCGAGCACCGCCAGCGCCCTGCGCACGCACTGCTCGATCGAGTCGGCCTCGTTGAGGCAGGGGATGACGACCGAGACCTCGAGGGGCACTTCGCGCCGGGGTTGGCTCAGGATGGAAGAGGGTTGCTCGACGGTGCTCATGCAGGCCTTAACGTCGCAGACGACGCTCTTGGATCGGCTTTGGGTTGCGCGGGGGGGCAATCCTCCCATGAGACCCCCGAGCTGAGGATATGTGAATCTCAGGCGTCGTCATGAGGATATGTCTCGTCTATGACTGTCTCTACCCGCATACGGTGGGCGGAGCCGAGCGCTGGTACCGAAACCTGGCCGAGAGACTGGCGGCCGATGGCCACGCTGTCACTTATCTGACACTTCGCCAATGGGATCGGGGCCAGGACCCGGGTCTTGTCAATGTCGACGTGCGGATCGTCGGGCCCCGGATGCGGCTCTACGCCGGCCCTGGCCACCGCCGCATCTTGCCTCCACTGGTCTTCGGCGTGGGCGTCCTCTGGCACCTGCTGCGCCACGGCCGCCGCTACGACGTCGTCCACACCTGCTCGTTTCCCTACTTCTCCCTGCTCGCAGCGGCGCTGGCGGCGCCGCTGCGCGGATATCGCCTCGCGGTCGACTGGTTTGAGGTCTGGAGCCGCGGCTACTGGCGCGAGTACCTGGGTCG